>NZ_DFOZ01000054.1:84712-119635 GCF_002377005.1 Limnobacter sp. UBA3528
TGGCCAATATGAGCCATGAAATTCGAACGCCGCTGAATGCGATTCTGGGTTTCAACTCGCTACTGGGCGATCAGGTTAGAGACCCTCAGTCCAAAGAATATGTGAAACAGGTCAGAGAGGCTTCGGAACAACTGCTCGGTATGGTTGAAGACGTGCTGAGCTTCTCGCAGATTGAGGCAGGCTCAATCAAGATCGAGAGCGTTGAATTTGATTTGCATGAACGAGTGCGCAGAACCTTACGCCTGTTTACTGCAAAGGCGCAGCACAAAGGCTTGGATCTTGAACTTGAAATTGATGCCATGACCCCCCTGCTGGTCAATGGCGACCCGGCGCGTTATGGCCAAGTGTTGTCGAATTTATTGAACAATGCGATCAAGTTTTCGGACAGCGGCGTGGTGCGCGTGAAAGTACAGGCAGATCGGCTGGACACTCAGGGCGCTGTGATTCGAACCGAGGTGCACGACCAGGGCATCGGCTTCGATGTCAGTGAGTTTGAACGTTTAACCCGTCCCTTTGAGCAGGCCGACAACACGGCGACCCGTCGCTTTGGTGGAAGTGGCTTGGGTTTGGCGATTTGCAAGCGATTGACCGAGTTAATGGGCGGCGAACTGTTTGTGGCCTCTGTGCCGCAGGCCGGCAGCGTGTTTGGCTTCACTTTGCAGGTTAAAACCGTATTTGCCCAAGTTGACTCGACTGCGGCTGTTTTACCCCCGGGGACCTTGTCGCTTCTGGGCAAGAAGATACTGGTGGTTGAAGACAACAAGTTGAATCAACACGTGATCAAGGCTTTGCTCTCAAAAATGCAAGCAGATGTGTTGTTGGTCGACAACGGCCAAATGGCCGTTGAGGCGGTGCGTGCAGATTCATCGATTGACCTGGTGTTGATGGATATTCACATGCCTGTGATGAACGGTATTGATGCCGCCATTGCTATTCGCCAACTGCCTGGTCCTGTCAGTCGTTTGCCCATTGTGGCTTTGACTGCAGGTGCGCTTCAGGAAGATGAAAAGGCCTGCATGGATGCAGGTATGAACGAGTTTTTAAGCAAACCTGTGGATGTGCCAAAGCTGCGGCAAGTACTGGCTCGGCAGTTATTGGGTGCGCACTGAAAACGCAAACATGCCCACCAGCATTGCAGCAATAAAAATAAGTCCATCGGTGGCCAGGCTTGCCGCGGCCACTACTGCCGGGCCAGGGCAAAAACCGCCAATACCCCAACCTGCACCAAACAGCACCGCGCCCAAGAGTAGTTTTTTGTCGATTTGGGTGTGGGTGGGCAAATTCATGGGCATGCCCATCAGGCTGTTCTTCAGCCGCTTGGCCAATAAAAATCCTGGCAAGCCCAAGGCAATTGCGCCGCCCATCACAAACATGAGTGAGGGGTCCCAGGGCATGGAAAGGTCCAGAAAACCGATCACCTTGGCTGGATTGGCCATGCCCGAGATGATCAAGCCCCAGCCAAAAACCAGGCCTGCAATACCGCTGACCACGGCAAAACCCGTGTTGCTGTTTTTCATGATGTGCGCCCCTTAAATGGCATGCATAAGCAGAGAGGCCACAACGAAACCGGTGACCATGAAAACGCCAGTTGCTACCAGCGAGCGCAGTGACAGCCGTGAAAGCCCGCATACGCCGTGTCCGCTGGTACAGCCCGATCCAAGCCGTGTGCCATACCCCACCAACAACCCTGCAACAATCAGGGCGACAGTGCCACGCGGGCTTTCAAATTCAAAACTTCCCACCATGGCCTGGTACAGCCAGGGTGCTGCGGCCATGCCCAGCACAAAAGTCAGTCGCCACAATATTTCACCATGCTGTGGTTTTAACAACCCCCCCACGATGCCGCTGATACCTGCCACACGGCCAGTCAACAGAATCAGCATGACCGCAGACAGACCAATCAACAGCCCGCCGAACAAAGCCGGGTAGGGCGTAAAAGCTTCCCAATTGACAGTGAACATGGTGCATCCAATTGAATATGATTACTCGCTCATATTAGCATGCGCAAAAAATAATCACCAGACCGGGTGTGAGTTACAATGCGGCGTCTGTCTTGTTGTCCACACAACCCATGTCTTCTTCGGATAAAGCGTCCCAGGCCGCACCCATCCAAACTTCACTCTCCCCTACAGTTGCAGTGATCGGTGCGGGTATTGCGGGCAGCAGCGTGGCACTGGCGCTTTGTAAGCTGGGTGTGCCGGTGCACCTCTATGATTCAGCCAGCGGCCCCGCGGCGGGTGCTTCCGGTAACTGGGTGGGCGCGTTTCACCCCCACATTACCCGTGGCGATTCGCCTTTGTCGCAATTGACACGTTTGGGTTTTGAGCACACCTTGCGGGCGCTCGAGGGTTTGACCGCGCAGGGTTTGCTTGAAAAAGGTGTGGATTGGGACACCCCGGGGCATTTGCAAACTGTGCCGCCTGAAGAGGCAGACCGCGCGCGCGAGACACTGGCGTTGTTGAATTTTCCGCAAACCCTGGTGCGTTGGGCGCAGCCCAATGCGTTCTTGCCCACTCCCTTGAGCGGTCTGTTTTTCCCACAAGGTGGCTGGGTGAAGCCCGCCTGTTGGGTACAGGCCAACCTGCAGGCCTGTGGTGAATTGCTTCATCCCCATTACAACAGCGCTATTGCCGATATAAGCCCCTTGCGGCAACAACATTCGGCAGTGGTGGTGTGCGCGGCTGAACATGCACTTGCATTGGCACCGATCCATGGGGCCCGCGCAAACACCGTTAAAGGGCAAATCAGCAAACTGAGTTGCACAGTGAAACCCGGCGTGGTGTTGTCGGGTGAAAGTTACGCCATTGCCCCTGCGGCCGAAGACTGGTTGGTGCTGGGGGCAACTTACGAGCGGCCAGTGTTGCACTTGAACCCCACCGCCGAGGCCGATGAGTTGAATATCGCCCGGTTCAAGGCGGCATTTCCTGAGTTACCACTTGGAGATTTGCTTGATCACCGCTGCGCAGTGCGATCGGTGTGGCACGATCGCCTGCCTGCCATTGGGCCCGTACCGCACATGCCGGGCGTGTTTATGAGCACAGGCTTTGGGTCTCGCGGTTTGTTGTGGGCTGCTTTGGGTGGGGCAATTGTGGCTGGCCACTGCATGGGCAGACCAATCGAATCGAAACTGTTGGGAAAAATTACGCCCCGCGCTGCGAAGGCGTAATTCCATAGCGGCTCAAGACGCTTCTTTGGTGGCCTTGGCTTTGGCTTTTGCTGCTGGCTTGGCAGCAGTTTTGCCTTTGCTTGCACCAGGCTTTTTCTCGGCTTTCGCTTCGAATTCAAAGCCGATTGCACCATCGGGTTTCTTGACCAAAAACGCCTTGAATGCACGGCGGGTTTTCGAGGACACAAAACGAGTCAGCAAATCGGTTTTACCGTCGAGCAACAGCTTTTCCATTTGTTCGCGGTCAATCGGTTGCTGCAAAATCACTTTGCCTGAACGGAAGTCACAGCTTTTGCTCGGCCCCACCGATTTTTCGCACACATAGCTGGTGGCCTGCTCATACACATTGGATGCGCACTTGGGGCAAGGACCCAAGCGGGTTTCACCCGAGAAGTCGACTGGCTCGCCGTTGTCATCGTCTTTGGCTTGACCAAAGTCAAACTCCAGCTTGTGTTCGTCATTCAACTTCAATACAGCGGCAAATGGACGCCCCATTTTGCTGCGGAAACCATCGAGCATCGGCAATTCACGGTCTTGCAACAGCTTTTCCACCTCGGCCACTTCGAACTGGCGGCCGCCCGGTACTTTCGAAATCGAGAACTCGCACTTCGTGCAGGCAAAGCGGCGGTAGTTTTCTTTCACCACGCTGCCGCAGTTCGGGCAAGGCGTAATCAAGGTGGCGTAGTCGCCGGGAATGGTTTCTTCCGTGTAGTTTTTCGCGCGATCAACAATGTTTTGCGTAATCTTGGCGATTTCCTGCATGAACTGTTCGCGAGAGAGTTCGCCCTTCTCCATCAGGGAAAGTTTGTACTCCCACTCGCCAGTCAACTCAGGCATGGTCAATTCTTCAACGTCCAGGCCTCGCAGCAGGGTCAGCAGCTGGAATGCCTTGGCGGTTGGCACCAAAGCGCGTTCTTCACGCACCAGATACTTTTCATTGATCAAACCTTCAATGGTTGCCGCGCGCGTGGCTGGCGTGCCCAAGCCCTTTGTGCCCATGGCATCGCGCAGTTCTTCTTCTTCCACCAGCTTGCCTGCGCCTTCCATGGCGGAGAGCAACGTGGCTTCACTGTAGCGTGCAGGTGGTTTGGTACTCAGCGTGTGTACATCGATTTCGTCGGTGCTGACCTTTTCTCCTGCGTCAACTGCCACCAGGCTGTCATCGCCAGCGGCAGCTGCAGCACGGCCGTAAATGGCCAGCCAGCCCGGCTTCACCAGCACCTTGCCCTCGGTTTTAAATGGATGACCCTCGACGGTGGTAATGCGCGTGGTGACATTGAATTCCGCAGGCGGGAAAAACACGGCCAGGAAACGCTTGACTACCAGGTCGTACAACTTGGCTTCGGGTTCGCTCAAGTTTTTGGGCACTTGCAGGGTTGGAATAATCGCAAAGTGATCCGAAATCTTGCTGTTGTCGAACACCCGTTTGTTGGGTTTAACCCAGTTGTTTTTCAGAATCTGTTCACAAAACTGGCCGTAAGCGCCAGCAATGTGGCCGTGATCCAAACCCACAAAGCTTTTCAGGGTTTGATTGACGGTGCCCATGTAATCTTCGGGCAATGCTTTTGAATCAGTACGTGGGTAAGTCAGCACCTTGTGTTTTTCATACAGCGCCTGGGCCAGGCCCAAGGTGTTTTTGGCTGAAAAACCGAAACGGCTGTTGGCCTCGCGTTGCAGGCTGGTCAAGTCGAACAACTGGGGTGCAATTTGGGTGGTGGGTTTGCTTTCTTCTTCCACCGTGCCGGGCTTGCCATCACAGGCAGCCACAATGGCTTTGGCTTTGGCTTCGTCCCACAGGCGGTCTGCGCGCTGCTCAGGGTCTTCTGCTTTTTTAAAGTCGCGGTCAAACCACTTGCCTTCGTAAGCACCGGCCTGTGCGCCAAAACTGGCGCGAATCTCGAAGTAAGTGCGTGGCACAAACTTGCGGATTTTTTCTTCACGCTCTACAACAATGGCCAGGGTGGGGGTTTGAACCCGACCCACCGTGGTCAGGTAAAAGCCGCCTTCCTTGCTATTAAAAGCAGTCATGGCGCGTGTGCCGTTGATACCCACCAGCCAGTCAGCTTCCGAGCGGCAGCGGGCAGCATCGGCCAGTGGCATCATGTCGGCGTCGCTGCGCAGGTTTTCAAAGGCCTGGCGGATGGCTGCGGGTGTCATTGATTGAAGCCAAAGGCGTTCAACCGGTTTGCTGCTTTTTGCGTATTGCGCAATCAGGCGGAAAATCAGTTCACCCTCGCGGCCCGCGTCACAGGCGTTGATCAGGCCAACCACATCTTTGCGCTTGATCAGTTTGTTCAGCACCTTCAGGCGCGACTCGGTTTTCGCAATCGGGTTCAGGTCAAAGTGGGTTGGCAGCACGGGCAGGTTGGCAAAACTCCATTTGCCGCGCTTCACTTCAAACTCGTCGGGCGCCTTGATTTCCACCAAATGGCCAACGGCCGACGACAGCACGTACTCGTCGCTTTCAAAGTAATCGTCGTGTTTGGTGAAACCACCGATGGAGCGCGCAATGTCGGCGGCCACGGAGGGTTTTTCCGCGATGATCAGTTTTTTGGGGTTTTCGCTACTCAATTAGTCCAACTCGTCGGTGTATGTAATTTCAAGGCCTTGTGCGCCGAAGTGTAAGTGTCAGTCCTTCAACAAATCAAGGCTTTCTCTAGAATCTTCAATTCTGTTGTTCCAACAGCCTTTTTTTAAAATACACCATTTGAACGCACCCAGCGGTTACCGCTTTCACTGAGTACCAGCCCCAGCAGCTCCAGTTCGGTCAGCGCAGCCAAGGTGTCTTCCGTGCCCAAACCCAATTGTCGGGCCAGTGTGTCCGTGTGCACAGGGTCGTGCCCCAGGTATTGCAATACCCGGCCCAGCTCTTCGTCGGGTTCAGCGTCAGTGTCTATGGTGCAGGTCATTTCAGTGTGGCAATCGCTGTCATCTTCTTGCAACACGCTGGCAAGTTTGTACGCCGGCAAGCTGGCCTTGGCCTCTTCCATCAATTCTTGGGCTGTTTCTACCAGCAAGGCTCCTTTTTTGATCATGTCGTGACAGCCTTTGCTCTGGCTGCTGTGGATAGAGCCGGGAATGGCCCCTACCGGGCGCCCCAGTTCACTGGCAACCCGGGCAGTAATTAGAGAACCTGATCGCATGGCCGCCTCAACCACCAGCAGCGCATCGGCCAGGCCTGCAATAATGCGGTTTCGACGTGGAAAAAAACCAGCTTGCGGCGCGGTACCTGGTGGATACTCCGACAACACCAACCCGCCCTGCCCCACAATTTGCGTTTTAAGACCAGCATGATGCGGTGGGTAAATTTCGTCGGGTCCGCAACCCAGCACGGCAATGGTGGCCCCCAAAGCTTGAAGTGCCCCGGCGTGTGCCGCACCGTCGATACCCTCTGCCAGGCCACTGACAACAACCCATTGGGCTTGTGCAAAAGCCTTGCCAAAACCTTGTGCGTTGCTCAATCCGGTGCGTGTGGCATTTCTGCTGCCTACAATCGCGATACCCCGGGTTTTCAGCAAATCCTGACGGCCTTCGCCGAACAGAATCAGGGGTGGGTCTTTCAATGCAAGCAGGCTTTGCGGATAGCCGGGACCAAGAATGCTCACCCAGAACCTTTTGTTGCTTTGCAACAACCAAGTGCTGGCCAGTGCATGCCAAAGTCGAACAGCTTCGCATGGGGCGGGTAAACTGCAGCCAGGGCCTTTTTGCGCCAGTTCGTAGCGGGCTCGTGCCTTGATCGTGGTGTTGTACGCCAGGTTCATGGCGTTGAGCAGCTCACTCATGCAAGGGGCCAATCGACAAGTGATGGAATTTGCGAACTATTTTTGCCACAGAAGGTATATCCTTTTAGTGTTGACTGTGAAGGTTTTTTGAAAGCATGGCTTTACTCCCAATTTTGCGTTATCCGGATCCGCGCTTGAAAACGGTTGCCACCCCTGTCACCCAGTTTGATGACGCGCTTGTCAAGCTCACTCAGGACATGGCAGAAACCATGTACGACGCGCCAGGCGTTGGCCTCGCTGCCACGCAGGTGAACGTGCACAAACGAATCATCGTGATCGATGTCACCGATGACAAATCGGGCCTCACCGTATTCATCAATCCCGAGATCATCGACGCCAGCAAAGAATGCAAGGTGTACGAGGAAGGTTGTTTGTCGGTGCCCGGTATTTACGAGAAGGTTGAGCGCCCTGACACGGTGAAGGTGCGCGCCCAAAACGTGAAGGGTGAGTGGTTTGAAATTGATTGCGATGAATTGCTGGCTGTGTGTATTCAGCATGAAATTGACCACCTCAATGGCAAGGTCTTTGTTGAATACCTCTCGCAGTTGAAGCAAACCCGCATCAAAACCAAGATGAAGAAGCAAGACAAGCTTCAAACCGCTTGATCGCCCAATCCCCCATGAATCGAACCCTGAATGTGGGTTTCGCCGGCACGCCCGAGTTTGCTCGGGTTGCGCTGGCGAAGCTGATTGCTGCCGGTTACCCTGTGCACCTGGTGCTAACGCAACCCGACCGCCCCGCCGGCCGAGGCATGAAGTTGCAGGCTTCCCCAGTGAAACAACTGGCACTTGAACACGGCTTGCCTGTATTACAACCCGCCAGCTTGAAAAAAGGCGAGGAGGCCGAGCACGCGCTGAATGCCTTGAAAACAGCAGCGCATGGTCAAACACTGGACGTGTTAATCGTGGCGGCTTACGGGCTTATTTTGCCGCAAACCGTGCTGGATGCCCCGCGCTTGGGTTGCCTGAACATACATGGCAGCTTGCTGCCGCGCTGGCGTGGCGCTGCGCCCATTCAGCGTTGTATCGAGGCGGGCGATGCTGAAACCGGCGTGTGCATCATGCAAATGGAAGCCGGGCTCGACACAGGCCCTGTGCGCCTGTGGCGTTCATTGCCGATAGAACACACCGACACCACCACCACCCTGCACGACAAATTGGCCGACCTGGGCGGTGATTTGTTGGTCGAGGCGCTGGATTCGCTTGCGTCAGGAACACTGCCCTTGGTTCCACAACCTGAAGTAGGGGTGACCTATGCCGAGAAAATCACAAAAGCGGAAGGCGTGATCAACTGGCATCGCAGTGCAGTTGAACTTCAGCGTACACTGCGTGCCTTCGATCCTTTTCCTGGTGCAAACACAGTGTGGGGCAGTGAGCCCTTGAAGTGCTTTGACCCTGAAACTGTTGTCTTGGCCGGCTTGATGGGTCAACCGGGCGAGGTGTTGTCGGTGGATAGCTCAGGAATTGAAGTGCAATGCGGACAGGGTGTGTTGCGCATTCGAACCCTTCAAAAAGCCGGCAGTAAGCGCCAACCCGCCCAGCAAGTGGCACAGGCATTGGGCTTGCAGGCCGGAAACCAATTGGGCGAATCGGCCTCCAACTAGGCTAGGTTGGCACGCGTTAATCTTGAAATTGCACGAAAAAGCCTTATTTTCAAGTTGTCGAATCAACAGGCCGCGAATCGGCCGGGATGAACAAGATCATGTTTAACTGGATGAAAACCTTCATGCTGATGGCGGCCATCACCGCCCTGTTCGTGGTGCTGGGCGGCATGTTGGGTGGCCGTGGTGGCATGTTGCTGGCCTTGGGCTTTGCACTGGTCATGAATTTTGGTGCGTACTGGTTTTCCGACAAAATGGTTTTGCGCATGTACAAGGCCAAAGAGGTAGATGCCAGCAATGCCCCCGAGTTTTATAACATGGTGGCTGAGCTCGCGCAGCGTGCGGACATGCCCATGCCGCGCGTATACCTGATCAACGACAGCGCCCCCAATGCCTTTGCAACCGGGCGTAACCCCGACAATGCTGCGGTGGCCGCAACCACCGGAATTCTACAGGTGCTTTCTGCGCGCGAACTGCGGGGTGTCATGGCGCATGAGTTGGCCCACGTGAAGCACCGCGACATTCTGATTTCAACCATCTCGGCCACTATGGCCGGTGCAATCTCGGCCCTGGCCAACTTTGCCCTGTTTTTTGGGGGCCGTGATGAAAACGGCCAGCCGATGAACCCGATTGCCAGCATTGCCTTGGCCATTCTGGCGCCTTTGGCGGCATCGTTAATCCAAATGTCAATTTCCCGCGCTCGTGAATACGAGGCAGACCGTGGCGGCGCAGAAATTTGTGGCGACCCGGCGGCTTTGGCCAGCGCGCTGGATAAAATTCAACGGTATGCCAAGGGCATTCCGTTCCGTACCACTGAAGCGCACCCGGAAACCGCTCAAATGATGATCATGAATCCGCTGTCAGGCCAAGGCATAGCCGGCCTGTTTTCGACTCACCCCCCCACTGAAGAACGAATTGCCC
Source organism: Limnobacter sp. UBA3528 (assembly GCF_002377005.1). Classification (NCBI taxonomy): domain Bacteria; kingdom Pseudomonadati; phylum Pseudomonadota; class Betaproteobacteria; order Burkholderiales; family Burkholderiaceae; genus Limnobacter; species Limnobacter sp. UBA3528. The sequence goes on from NZ_DFOZ01000054.1 coordinate 94,182, forward strand.
GCCTCATGGAAATGGCCCGCACTGGCGGTCCACGTTGAAGCCGGTTCACAGCACGCCGCCCAAACTGACCGAAGCCAGTTTGGCATTTGCCCTGCTCAAGGCTGCGGCAGTCATGACCCGGGTTTTGCGAGAGGGTCGCTCACTGGACCAAGCCCTGGCCGCTGAAACCAAGGGTGTCAAAACCCCGCAAGCCTTGGGTGCCATTCAAGACCTGGCTTACTTCGGCATGCGCAACCTGGGCCGTGGGCAAGTGCTAACCCGCTTGATCAGCGGCAAAACGTTGCTGAACCCCGAGCCCCTGAATGAATTGATGGCACTGGGTTTTGGTTTGCTTTGGGACGATAAAAACCCCAAGTATCCCGCGCACACCGTGGTAGACCAGATGGTGTACGCCTGCACCGGCAGCGAGCAGTTTGCACGTGCCAAGGGCTTGGCCAATGCCTGCTTGCGCAATTTTTTGCGCGACTCAAACACTTGGCGAAACAAGGCCATGGAAGATCCGCTGGCGCAGCACAACTTGCCTGCTTGGTGGATTGAAAAACTGAAAGCCAGCCATCCGCAACACTGGGAAACAATGTTGGCGCAGGCGCAAAGTCACCCGCCTTTGGTGGTGCGCGTTAACACGCGCAGTAGTTCAGCGTCGGCTTATGCCGAGCAACTGAATGCAGCAGGCATGCAAGCCAGTGTGATTGGTGAGCAGGCGGTGTTGCTGGCCAAGCCGGTGCCTGTATCTGCTTTGCCCGGTTTTGATTTGGGCCAGGTGTCGGTACAAGACAGCGCAGCCCAGTTGGCCTCGCAGTTGCTGAATCCACAAAATGGTCAGCGTATTCTGGACGCCTGTGCCGCACCGGGTGGAAAAACCGGGCACTTGCTCGAGTTGGCCGACATTGAACTGGTGGCCCTTGATTCCAGCCCGCAGCGCTTGGGCCGTGTCGAAGACAACATTCGCCGCATTGCCCCCACCCTGAATGGCCAATGGGATTTGCGCCTGAAAGTGGCGCAAGCCGAGCTGCTCGATACTTGGTGGGACGGTGTGCCTTTCGATGGTATTTTGGCCGACGTGCCTTGCACGGGTTCTGGCGTGGTTCGCCGCCATCCCGATATTCCGTGGTTGCGCAGACCGGACGATATTGCCAAGTTGTCGCAGATTCAACACAAAATACTGAATGCCCTGTGGTCTACCCTAAAGCCGGGCGGTACACTTTTGCTGGTGACCTGTTCCATCTTTCCTGAAGAGGGGCCCCTGTTGGCAAAAGCATTTCTCGACAATCATTCCGATGCCCTGGCGCAAAATGCGCCTGGTTGGGTGTTACCAGTTGCACCGGCTAACCCCGATCAAGGCTTTGATGCATCTCCCGACGGGTTCTTTTACGCCAAGTTTGAAAAATCCCTAACCTCTTGAGGATGTGCCTTGAAATTTAGCCAGGCCCATCCCTCGTCATGGACACGTGCTTTGCATGGCCTGTTGGGCCTCGTGCTAATGTGCGTTCTGACCTTGGGGTTGGCCCAGCTTGATTCGTCAACGCGTGTAACCGCTGTCAAGCTGGAACCCAGCAAACCTCCCGCGGCCGCCGCATGGAACCTGGCCGCAGAATTTGAAATTGAGTTGGGCTACAAATTACGCGAAGCCGTTGACCGCGGCCTGCCTTTGCAATTCACGGTCGATTTTCAACTGATGCGCTCGCGTTGGTACTGGGTAGACGAAGAAGTGGTCAGTACCACGTACCCGCTTAATTTGTCTTACAACGCCCTGACCCGCACTTACCGCGTAGTAACCCCCAACAACACCTACAACACCCCCACGCTCGAAGACGCCATGCAGCACATGACCAAGGTGCGCGACTGGGCAGTCATTCCACGTGATCGAATTGAAATTGGCCAGCCCTACACGGCGCAAGTGCGTTTTCGTCTGCTGTTGACTGAATTGCCCAAGCCATTCCAAATCAGTGCTTTGGTCAACAGCGAATGGGATTTGTCCTCTGAGTGGCTCACTTTCGAGTTCACGCCCAAACGCGAGGCCTGGAAATGAATCCCTGGCTGGAGAATACCCGGTGGCTGCGTTACACGCTGCTGATTCTGGGCAGCCTGGGTGGGGTGTTGCTGTTTCTTTTGGCTTCGGCCTCCTCGAACACCGATTTTTTTGAAAGCAATTACCCTTTGCTGATCACCTTGAACGGCATTATTGCTGCAGGCTTGTTCAGTATTTTGGCTTTGCTGATTGTGCGGATGGTGCGCCGGTACCGTGCGGGTGTTTTTGGCTCGCGGCTCATGTTGCGCATGTCGCTGTCGTTTGCGTTGATGGGTCTCATCCCCGGCTTTGTGCTGTACCTGGTCTCGGTGCAATTTCTCGCAAAAAGTATCGACAGCTGGTTTGACGTGCGGGTAGATGGTGCACTGGAATCGGGTTTGAATCTGGGCCAAACCGCGCTGGACAGTTTGATCAATGAACTGGCTTTGAAAGGGCAGTCCATTTCCATCGAGCTTTCACGGGCCACACCCAGCGAACAACTGCTTGAATTGCCCCGGCTTCGCGATGCGGCCAATGTACAAGAACTCACTTTGCTGACAGAAACCGGGCAGATTTTGGGCAGTTCCGGTGGTCAGCTAGACAGCCTGTTGCCCAGCTTGCCCACGCAGGTGATGTTGCGCCAAGCGCTGATGACACGCCCTTTCCAGCAAATCGAACCCGATCCCGATGACCCCGATGGGCGCTTGTACATGCGTGTGGTGGTGCCCATTGCGCCGCCTTTGACCAGTTTTGATTTGGGTCAGCGCTATGTACAAATTATGCACCCCGTGCCCACAACACTTTCGCAGCGGGCCAATGCGGTGCAAAGCGTGTACCGCGATTATCAGGAATTGCAGTTGTCGCGCTCGGGCTTGCGAAAAATTTATGGCATCACGCTGACCTTGGCCTTGTTGCTCACGGTGTTTGTGTCGGTTGCAGCGGCATTCTGGCTTTCATCAAGATTGTCCTCTCCTTTGTTGTGGCTTGCCGAGGGTACCAAGGCCCTGGCCAGTGGCAACTTCAAAACCATGCAGCCTGTGAATGCGGATGATGAATTGCGGGAGTTGGTCGATTCATTCAACACCATGACCCGGCAACTGTCGGAAGCGCAGCGCCGATTGCAGGCCAACCAAAATCAGCTCGCGGCCAACAACGATTTCCTGCAAAGTTTGCTGACCAGTTTGTCGGCCGGTGTGCTGGTGCTGGACCACAAGCTGCGCCTGAAAATGTACAACGACGGCGCATTGCGAATTTTTGATCGTTCACTGGCAGAAAACCAAGGCCACCCTCTGGATGACATGCCTGGCCTGGAGGGCTTTGCCATGGCCGTGCGCGCCAGCGTGGCCGACAACCAGGGCAATGAGGGCGAAGAAAGCGGTATTTGGCAAAAGCAGCTGGAAATTCCGCGTGCCTTTGATTCACAAAGCTCAAAATCGATTCTGGTGCGAGGCTCGCGCTTGCCCGGTGAAAAGGCGGGTTACGTGCTGGTATGCGACGATATTACTGCTTTGATTTCTGCACAGCGCACGGCAGCCTGGGGCGAGGTGGCTCGCCGCCTTGCGCATGAAATTAAAAATCCGCTGACGCCGATTCAGCTTTCTGCAGAACGCTTGCAAATGAAGCTGGCTGACAAGCTGCAAGAACCCGAATCGGGAATTTTGCAGCGAGCCACGCGTACCATCGTCAACCAGGTGGAATCACTGAAACGGTTGGTTAACGATTTTCGAGACTATGCGCGTTTGCCACCAGCTGATTTGAAGCCACTGGATTTGAATGACTTGGTGGTCGATGTGTTGGCACTGTACGATGTGCATGTGGGCATCGAGGAACAGGCGGAAAACCGCTTCATTCCAAAATTGACTGAAAAATTACCGCTGGTGGCCGGAGATTCGTCTCAGTTGCGCCAAGTGATTCATAATTTGTTGCAAAATGCATTAGACGCATGTGTCGATTGCGATCAACCCAAAGTGGAAGTGCGTACCGAAGGTTTGAAAGCGCCGGAAGGCGAACAGGAACAGTTGGTGGGCGTGAAGCTTGTGGTGGCGGACAACGGGCCGGGGTTCAATCCCGACCTGCTGGCCAAGGCCTTCGAGCCTTACATCACCACGAAAACCAAAGGCACCGGTTTGGGTCTGGCAATCGTTAGAAAAATTGCAGATGAACACAAGGCGCGAATAGCCATTCGAAACAGGGTAGATGCACAAGGGCGGGTTGTCGGTGCGGCGGTGGAACTCACTTTCCCCGTATTGCAAGACACCTTGAACAATGCCGAACATAGTCAGGCCGCATAAAGAAGGAACTCTCTAACCATGGCGACCATTCTCGTTGTTGATGACGAAATTGGAATTCGAGAACTTTTGTCCGAGATTCTCGGCGACGAAGGGCATGCTGTGCTGCTTGCAGAAAATGCAGGTCAGGCACGCGCACTTCGTGACCAAGAGCAGCCCGACTTGGTGCTGCTCGACATCTGGATGCCCGACACCGATGGTGTCACCTTGCTGAAAGAATGGTCTGTGAAAGGCCTGTTGACCATGCCTGTCATCATGATGAGTGGTCACGCCACAATCGACACCGCCGTTGAAGCCACACGCATTGGTGCGCTCGATTTTCTGGAAAAACCCATTTCATTGCAAAAGTTGTTGGGTGCCGTAGAAAAGGGCCTTGCCCGCGGCAAAATGGTGCAGTCAGCACGTGCTTTGATGCAGTCTCAGCCCAAATCAAATGGCGTGGGTGGCGTTGCCAACTCAAGCAGTGGTTCCTCGATTTCAACAAACAGTGGTGTGGCTGCCGCGCCTGATTCCAGCCCCTTGGGCCAAGCCTTGGCGGAATTGTCCACACTCGATCTGGATGCACAGCTGCGCGATGCCCGTGATTCATTCGAACGAATTTATTTTGAATACCACTTGCGCCTGGAAAACGGCAGCATGACGCGCCTGGCTGAACGCACAGGCATTGAGCGCACGCATTTGTATCGCAAACTCAAGCAGCTGGGTGTGGAAGTGGGCCGCACTGCGCGCAAGAATATCGCATGAAAATCATCATCGTCGGCGCCGGGCGTGTGGGGGCCAGCCTCGCTGAAAGCCTGGTGTCCGAACACAACGACATCACCCTGATCGACCCGGACCCCAAAGTACTGGCGGATCTTCAAGACCGCTACGATTTGCGCACCATTGCCGGCAATGGTGCTTTGCCGCGCGTGCTGAAACAGGCCGGTGCCGAAGACGCCGACATGTTGGTGGCGGTAACCCGTAGCGACGAAACCAATTTGGTGGCCTGCCGAATGGCTGCATTGATGTTCAATGTGCCCCGCCGAATTGCCCGTGTGCGCTCGCCTGAAATGATGGAACAGGCCCAGTTGCACGGTGACGAAGGCTTCAATGTGGACCACGTGATTTGCCCCGAGCAAAGCGTGACCAACCACATTGAGCGCCTGATTGAATTTCCCGATGCTCTGCAGGTTCTCGATTTCGCCGATGGCAAAGTCACTTTGGTTTCCGTGCGTGCTTACGCGGGTGGGCCCTTGGTTTCCCACCCCATCGAAGACATTCGAAAGCACCTGCCCAAAGTAGATGTACGAATTGTGGCTTTGTTTCGCGAAAACCAGCCCGTGGCTGTAGAGGGTTACACCATGATTCAGCCGGGCGACGAGGTGTTTTGCCTGTCGGCCACTGAGCATGTACGCACGGTGATGTCGGAACTTCGCCGCATGTCGAAACCAGTTACCAAAGTGATGATTGCCGGTGGTGGCAACATTGGTTTGCGCCTGGCGAAAAGTCTTGAAGAAAATTACCAGGTCAAGGTGATTGATGCCGATCGCAAGCGTTGCGAAGACCTGGCGAATCAGCTGGGCTCGCGCACCTTGGTGTTGTATGGCGATGCCACCGATGAAGATTTGCTGGCCGAAGAAAATGTGCAGGATGTGGACACCTTCATCGCGCTGACCAATGACGATGAAAACAACATCATGTCGTCCCTGTTGGCCAAACGCATGGGCGCACGCCGGGTGATCGCGCTGATTCAGCGCAAGGTGTACGCCGAACTGGTGCAAGGCGGGCAAATCGACATTGCACTGGCGCCTTCAAATGCCACACTCAGTGAATTGCTCAAACACATTCGCCGGGGTGATGTGGTGGCTGTGCACCGCCTGCGCCGTGGCGTGGCCGAAGCGATTGAAACCATTGCGCACGGCGATTCGAAATCGTCGAAAGTGGTGGGCCGGGCCATTGAAAAAATCGACATGCCCAAGGGTGCCGTGATTGGCGCAATTGTGCGTGGTGACAAAGTGATCATGGCGCACCACGACACGGTGATTGAGGCCGAAGACCACATCATTACTTTTGTAGAAAACCGCAAACTGGTGCCGCAGGTCGAGAAACTGTTCCAGGTCGGCGTGGGGTTTATCTAACGTGGCGCGTGCAGCATGAGGAATTCGCTTTTTCCAGTGCTGGGTGTATTGGGCTTTGCCGTGGCTTTGTTCTCTGTGGCATTTTTGGTGCCACTGACTTACGCTTTTGTGACCGGTGAACCCACTGTGCATGCCTTTGCCACGGGCTTTTTAGTGACCTTTGGCATTGGTGTTTCATCACACATATTAACCCGCCGCTTTCGCCGAGAACTTCAACCCCGTGACGGTTTTTTGCTGGTTTCTACTGTTTGGTCGGGCTTGCCCGCCTTTGCCACTATTCCCATGGTGCTGTTCTTTGATGACCTCAGCATCACCGACGCCTATTTTGAAATGGTGTCTGCACTTACAACTACCGGCGCAACTGTACTGAGTGGCCTGGACGACATGCCTGCCAGTATCAACATCTGGCGGCACTTGCTGTCCTGGATGGGCGGCATGGGTATTCTGGTTTTGGCGGTGGCTATTTTGCCATTGCTGGGCGTGGGTGGCTCGCAGGTGTTCAAGGCTGAAACCCCTGGACCCATGAAAGACAGCAAGCTGACCCCCCGCATTACCGAAACCGCCAAATCGCTGTATATGGTGTATTTCATGTTGTCGGTGGCTTGCGCCATTAGTTATAAATTGGCGGGCATGACGTGGCTGGATGCGATTTTACACACTGGCACCACGGTGTCGCTGTCTGGATTTTCTTCGCATGACGCAAGCTATGCCTACTTTGATTCAGCTGCCATTGAGATGGTGGCCGTGGTCTTCATGATGATCGCTGCAGTGAATTTTTCGATTCACTTTTTGGCTTGGCGGGGAAAATCTTTTCGGCCTTACGCGAACTGCCCGGAAGCCAAATGGTTTTTCATGTTGATGTTTGGTGCGGTGTCATTGATCACCATGTATTTGCTGGCGCATCAGGAATACACCACTTTTAGCGAAGCGTTCAGGTATGCGCTTTTCAACACAGTGTCGGTTGCCACCACCACTGGCTATGCCAACACCGATTACAGTCAATGGCCCCTTTTCGCGCCTTTGCTCATGATTTTTTTAAGCATGTTTGCAACCGCGGCTGGCTCGACAGGTGGTGGTATCAAAATGCTGCGTGCTGTCATTTTGTTCAAGCATGCGATTGGCGAGCTGTCACGCATTCTGCACCCACGTGCAATCAACCCGGTTCGCATTCGTGGCTCAGCTGTCAGTTCACAGGTTATTTTTGGTGTGTTGGCTTTCATGTTGATGTATGGCATGAGCGTGATCACTATCACCATGTTGTTGATATTCACGGGTCTTGATCCAATTTCTGCATTGACCACAGGTATTTCGATGATCAACAACTTGGGACCTGCCTTGGGTGAGTTCGGTCCGGTCGATCATTACGGCGCCTTGGGCGATTTTCAAACCTGGCTTTGTTCTTTTGCCATGCTGCTGGGTCGCCTGGAAATGTTCACTATTCTGGTGCTGTTCACCCCAGCCTTCTGGCGCAAATGAAAACGCAGGTTTTCCTGGTGTCTGGCCGCAACCCCGAATTGCGGGCGCAGCGCATTGAGCAGCTGTTGAACGATCATGCTGGTGCCGGAAAGCTCACCCTGATGGGTAGCACGGAATATTTCTCAGTGGCCTCTGTAGAGGCACAAGCAAACATGTTTGAAACCGATGCTGCGCGCAAAGCACGCGGTATCCATGTGCTTCGACTCAGCCCGGGGTGTTTGTGTTGTTCCTCCAAACTGGTGCTGTCTACACACCTTGCTCGTACCTTAAGATTGAACCAACCCAATGTATTGTTAGTCGAACTGGAAAGCCAAAGTCATCCTGAACAAGTGTTAAAGTTGTTGAAAGAGCCTCAATGGAATGACTGGTTTGCCGATATAACTCTTGTGGAGGAAGTTGCGTAAGGGGTTAGACGCCCAAGGCGTGGCCTTGAAATTGCTAGATAGATCACCATATTCAACCTGAAAGTATTATTCGGAGGTTTGCGATGTTAATGATGATTGATAGCCCCTTTTACTGCGTGGTGGATTTGGTCATGAGCGAGGGGCAGCCCAGCCTTGGCATTGAAATCGTGGACAAGAACAATCAGCGCGAGCTGTTTTTGCAGGGCGATGCGGCTGAAAAATTCCGCGAAGAGGTGAAATACCTTGCCGCCCAAGAACCCGATATCGACGACATTGAAGCTTTTATCGAAAGCTACAAACCCTGGATGCAACACCCGGTTACGTTGCATTAAATCTTGAGTTGAAAAATCCATGGCCGAGACGTTTGCGCTCGGCGTGGTTTTCAAAGCCCCCTTGTTTCTGAAGTATCGCCACCTCGATGGGATTGCCGAAGCAACACCACCTCGACAGCGACATGATCACGCGAATCTGGGCTTTGCGTGAGTTTCGCGGCTCAAGATCAAACTGACAATTGATGTGCTTACCCACACCGCCAGCACCAGCATGCACACGGTCATGCCAGCTTTTGAGTAGGCGCCGGTGATGTTTTCTGCAGCCGCATAGTGGTCAAGAATTGCACCCAGCACGGGTTGCTGCACCAGTGGGCCGACCATCACACCCAGGTTCACAATACCCACTGCGGTTGCGCCCAAATGGTGCGGTACGGACTCTTTGACGTAACCGAAGCTCAGCACCATGGAGCCACCACCAAAGGCCGTGGCCCAAAGTAAAACGGAAACAAGTGCAATCGGAAGTTCAGGTTGAATACCCAGAACAATGAAGCCGCTGATGGAAAAAATTGCACCCAAAAAATAGGGCAACTTGCGTTGTTTGAGTTTGTCGGAAAGTGCTCCAAAAAACAGGCTACCGGCGGCAAACGCGATCAGCATGCCGGTGATGATCAGTGAGGCCTCTTTCACGCTGAGTCCATGCCAGGTGGTCAGGTAGGGCACGCCCCACAGGCCAGTGAACGTGAGAATGGCGCCGCACACGCCACTGGGAATCCAGAAAATCAACCACACGGCGGGAAAGCGAAGTGTGTGGCCCAAGGCGGTGAGCAAAGGCAAGGTGACTTCATGCGCGGGGCGTTTTGCGACGTGGTTTTTGTAGCCGCGTTGTGAGGGCATGTCGCGCACGTAAATCCAGATGAGCAAGCCCAGAACCACCGCAATAATTCCGCTGGCACCCATCACCACGCGCCAGCCAAACAAATCAGAAAGCGCACGCAAGGGCACGCCGGCCAGTACCGCACCCATGGTGCCCACGGCCAGGCTAACGCCCGACATGCTGGCAAAACGCGCTGGCGAAAACCACTGGGCCACCAACATCAGCATGGAAACCCAAGCCACTGCAACTGAACCACCGACCAGGCCACGACCCACTGCGGCCCAACCCAGAGTGGGCGCAAAGCCGAACATCAGCGCGCCAACACCGCCGAGTATGCAGCCCGCAGTCAAAATTTTGCGGGGACCGATTCGATCGACCAGCAGGCCGACGGGTATTTGCATGGCGGCGTAAAAGTAGAAGTAAAACGCAGACAGGTTCCCCAGCGCTGCGCGGCTGAGGTCAAATGTGGTGCTAAGTTCTTCGGTAAGTACGCCGGGTGTAACGCGCTGGAAAAAACCGAACAGGTAAAAAGCAGCAGCCAGGCCCCAGATAATGAACGACATCCGCAGGGGCGGCGGGGAAAGGTGATTGGGTGACATGGTTTTGTTCTTGTGGTGACTTCAAGCAGTGTCGCATGTGGGCGGGTTTGTGCCACTTGGGTGTAACCCGAGGGGTTCTTTGCTCAACTCGTCGTGGTTGCCAAGTTGTCACCACCTCGTCGGGGTTGCTCGATTCCGCACAGAAAACCGCTTAGTCCCTTTTTGAAGCAAGGCATTCAATTCACCCAAGCCCGACAAAACAGATGGTCGGGTCTTGGGTGTCGCCATTTGGCGAGCATTGAAGCCTTGGTTCAAACGGGGCGGTTTTCTTGAAGTGCTGAACAAGCAATCCCACTGCCGAGTTGGCTCAAACCCGCAGAGTGCGCACATCTGCTAGTTCGGTTCCTAGGTCTCCCGAGCAGCGTTTCTCCACTACAACGCGACTCACGGCTGATTTCATCGCCCAATCGGCGGCGGCGTTTCGATCGCCTCGCCTTCAAGAAAACCTGCCCGTTTGAATTCATCCGCCACGGTCGGCCGCAGGCCGGCACCGAGACTCGGCCCGCTCTTTTGCCGAGCGAGGTGAGTCAGGGTGAATCTCAAAAAGGGACAATCAGGTTTTCTGGCGAGAGATCGGAACCCAAGCCAATTGGGCGATTAACAAAGCTGCGAGAGAGCTGAACCCAAGCCGATTAAACCAGCACCGTGTTGTTCCACGCCGCCATGGCCAGCGCCGCGCGCTGCTCAACCACCTTGGCTACATTGGCCACCCCGTCCAGCCCCGCAGTCAGCCATGTGCCGCCCACCGCTTGCACGGCCTTGATTTCACGCCACTGCGGAAGGTTTTCAAGTGTTACGCCACCTGTGGGCACAACGCGTGCCGCGGCCAATGGCGCTGTAATGCCAGCAAGGGCTTTGGGGCCACCAGCCGCCATGGCCGGGAAAAATTTCAGCAATTCAAACCCCAGTTCAAGCCCACGCATCATTTCCGATGCAGTGGCCACACCCGGCACCCAGGCATATCCCTTGTTCAAGGCATGCTCGGCCAGCACTTCCGTTAAGCCAGGCGAAATGAACAGCGTTGCCCCCAGGTCAGCGGCTTGATCAAACTGCGCTGGTGTCAGCACCGTGCCGGCAGACACATTCATGTCGGGAAAGCGTTTGGCTATTTCACCCAAGGCTTGCAGCGCCTCGGGGGTGCGCAGCGTAATTTCAATTTGTGTAATGCCGCCTGCACACAAGCCTTCGGCGATTTCCAAACCCTGTTTTACATTGGGAATCACCACCACCGGCAAAACACCTTGTTGTAACCAGTTGCGGGTGCGTTCGGCTCGAGTGTCGGGGGAGGGTTGCGTGTTCATGGCTTGTCCTTGTTTCATTGGGGGAACAGGTTGCTTGCGCCTTCCTCGGCACTGCTCACTGTGTTTCTCCACACCTGGAAATATCCGCGGCCGTGGCTGACTGCTTGCGCGGGTGTGGGCATGGGTTCGCGCAGGCTCAAATCGGCCGTGGTGTGCAGCACGCCTTCATTCGCATCCACCCGTACCACATCGCCATCGCGAAGTCGTGAAATAGGACCGTCGGCTTTGGCTTCCGGGCACACATGAATGGCCGACAACACCTTGCCAGAAGCGCCGCTCATTCGGCCATCGGTCACCAAGGCAACGGGCAGGCCTTGGTCTTGCAAAATACCAAGAATTGGCGTGAGCTTGTGCAGCTCGGGCATGCCGTTGGCACGCGGGCCTTGGTGGGCCAGTACAACCACCACGGCCTCGGTCAGTTCGCCGTTGTTGAACGCATCAATCACTTGGTGTTGGTCGGTGAACACGCGGCAAGGCGCCTCTACAAATCGGTGTTCCTGTTTCACAGCCGATACCTTGCATACACCGCGACCCAGGTTGCCTTTCATCAGGCGAATGCCGCCGTCGGGCTGGAAGGGGTTGGTGTAGGGGCGCAGCACATCAAGGTTGCGTGAAGCGCCCGGTGTGCGTGTTGAAAAGGTTTCTGTAGTGGGCAGCACTTCAGCCAGGGTCTTGGCCATGGTGGTGCCCCACACGGTGGGGGCTTCACCGTCTACAAAGCCGCCGTCAATCAGTGTGGCCAGCAAGCCGGCAGTGCCGCCTGCAGCCTGAAATGCATTGACATCTTCGGTGCCGTTGGGGTACACGCGGGTAAGCAGGGGGGTGACGCTGGAAATGATTTCAAGGTCGGTCCAGTCGATCAAATAGCCTGCCGCGCGGGCCACGCTCACCCAGTGAATGGTGTGGTTGGTTGAACCACCCGAGGCCATCAGGCCGACCAGTGCGTTCATCAGGCAGCGGGAATCAACCAGTGTGCCCAACTTCAAGGCAGGGTTGCGCGTGGCGCTTTCAAGCGCGCGCACGCTTTCACCGATCAGCGCCTTGCGCTGTGGGCTGCTGGGTAGTTCGAACGCGCCGCCCGGAAACTGCAAGCCCATGAAATCGAGCATCAGCTGATTGGAATTGGCCGTGCCGTAAAACGTGCAGGTACCCGGGCTGTGGTAAGCCTTTTCCTCGGACTGCAGCAGGTCTTCGCGCGTGGCCTTGCCTTGCGCGGCCAATTGTCGGGTTTTGGCTTTCTCGGAATTGGACAGACCTGTTTCCATGGGCCCGGCGGGGATAAATACAAAGGGCAGGTGGCCAAAGCCCAACGCGCCAATCAACAAACCAGGTGCAATTTTGTCGCAAACGCCCAGCAAAATAGCGCCGTCGAATACATCGTGTGAAAGACCGACACAGGCGGAAAGTGCAATGACATCGCGTGAAAAAAGCGACAGTTCCATGCCTTCCCGACCTTGGGTTACACCATCGCACATGGCCGGTGTACCGCCTGCCACTTGGGTGGTGGCACCCAGTGCGCGGGCGTGTTGTGAAATTAATTCAGGGTAAACCGCAAATGGCTGATGGGCCGACAACATGTCATTGTATGCAGTCACAATGCCCAAGTGCGGTGACTTGTGTAATGAGATAACACGCTTGGTACTGCTTGGGTAAATTGCGGTGGTGTGGGCCAGGTTGGCACAACCCACAGCAGTGCGGTTTTGTGGGCCATGTGGCAGGCTATTCAAGTAGGCTGCGCGCGTGGCTTTGGAACGTTGTTCAATGCGTTCGCGAAGCGCCTGCAATGTGGGGTTCAAAGTAGTTGCCATGGCGCAAACCTCGAGAAGATAACTTGTGAATGTGCAGTGTTTGTAACATAATTACAAAAAACTAGCAATTAATGTAACTAATTTGATCAACTGATCTGGAACCTAAAATGACCGACAATTCCCCCCTGCCCGTTGGCGCTTTCACCTTTGTGTTGCATGGGGCAGGCGGCGATTTGGCCAAGCGTAAAATTATTCCCGCACTGGCACACTTGGCAAAATCGGGATACTTTTCTGCGGAATCCAGAATCATTTTTGCACAACGCGAAGCCCTGAGCCCTGAAGAGGCTTTGGCTCAAGTCGATTCGTTTCTGAAAGCTGCGGGCGATGAAGCAGCACGGGAATCGATTCCGGCTTTGCTGCCGTATCTGCACACCTTGCAAGTGGTGCTGGGCACGCCCGAATCGTGCAGGGCCATGGCCAATGCAGTGACCGGCAGCCCCGAACCTGTGGTGCATTACGCTGCCCTGCCTTCTTCGCGATTCATTGATTTGATCAATTGCATTCCCACCGTGCGGGATCCGTCCAGGCTTCGCTTGGTTCTAGAAAAACCCTTGGGTTTCAATGCCAAAGAATCAGCACTGATTGAAGAAGCCGTGGCCGCCAAACTGGATGAATCACAGGTTTATCGAATCGATCATTACCTGGGCAAACAGGCGGTACAGAATTTGTTGGCACTGCGTTTGGGCAATCGGATTTTCGAACCATTGTTGACCCGCGAACATGTGGCCCATGTACAAATTACCGTGGCTGAAGACCTGGGTGTGGAAGACCGCGCCGGTTTTTACGAACATGCCGGTGCGCTGCGCGACATGGTTCAAAGCCACATGCTGCAGTTGCTGGCCACGGTGGCCATGGAACCACCAGTCAGTCTGGAAGCAAATTCCCTGCGCGATGAAAAGCTGAAGGTGTTGCGATCACTGAAGGTGCCGCAGGTCACGGGAATTCCGGAAATTGTGGTGGGCCAGTATGGCGAGGGCTATGTGAAAGGCCAGCCTGTGCCCAAGTACCGCGACGAGAAAGGAGTGGCTGCAAATTCCACCACCGAAACCTATGTGTCGTTTCGCACGGAAGTGCAAACCTGGCGCTGGGCAGGCGTGCCGTTTTTAGTGCGAACCGGCAAACGGATGCCGCGCCGCTTCGCGGAAATCGTGATTCAGTTTCGCGATGTGCCCAAGCCTTTGTTCGAACCCGTGGGTGGCCAGTGGGTGGGCAACCAGTTGGTGATTCACCTGCAACCCGAGGACAAACTTGAACTGAAGTTGCTTGCAAAAACGCCGGGCGAACGTGAACGCTTGAAGCCAGTGTCACTGGACCTTGATTTTTTCAACACCTGGCGCATTCCGGTGCGCGATGCTTACGAGCGTTTGATCACCGATATTCTGCGTGGTCGCTTGGGCTTGTTTTTGCGCAGGGATGAGGTGCAAACACAGTGGCAATTTGTCGACCGCATTTTGAATGACTTGAAAAGCCACAGCATGGAACCTGTGCCTTACACCAGCGGCACGTATGGCCCCTCAGCGGCCACTGCCATGGCGATGCGGGCCGGTGCAATTTGGTCAGAGGATGGATTGTGAACAAGCAATTAAACGATGAAGAAAAAGACTCCCAACTGCGTGACGACATTCGCCTGCTGGGCGCCTTGTTGGGCGAAATAATTGCCGAGCAACAGGGCTTGCCCGTGTTTGCTGCCATTGAAGAAGTGCGCCAGTTGTCGGTGCAGTACCGCCGGTTTGATGACAATGCTGCGCGCGCCAAACTGGAAGCGCGACTTGAGGCCTTGACTCAAGATGAAACCATTTCGCTGATTCGCTCCTTCTCGATTTTCTCGATGTTGAGCAACATTGCCGAAGACTGCCATTTGATTCGCCGCAACCGCCAGCATGAGTTGGCCGGAATGCCCGCGCGTGAGGCCAGCCTGGATTACACGATTGCCGAGTTGAGCCGTGTCGGCGTGAATCGCGACGCTGTGCTTGCGCGTTTGAAGAAAACCGAATCGGTGCCGGTGTTGACTGCGCACCCCACCGAGGTACAGCGCAAGAGTGTGCTGGATGCACAGCAAAGCATCATTGCCTTGATTCGCCACCGCGATGAAATTCAATTGACGCTTGAGGAGGCCAATGCCTGGCGTGATGAGCTGAAAGCAGCTGTACAGCGTCTGTTTCAAACCCGCTTGCTGCGCCGAAACAAGTTGAGTGTCATAGACGAGGTGAATAACGCACTGGCCTATTTCGATTCCACTTTTTTTGCCCAGGTGCCGCAGGTGTACCGCAAGTTGCAAAGCCTGTTGAGCTTGCCCAGTACCGATAACTTTTTGCCGGTGAACGAAGACCCGCTGGGCAAGGTGCTGACCGTGGGCTCGTGGATTGGTGGCGACCGCGATGGCAACCCGTTTGTGACTGCGCAGGTGCTGGACACGACTTTGAAAATTCAAAGCAGCAAAGTGCTGGAGCATTACCTGGCCGAGGTGAATTGCCTGATACGCGAATTCAGCGTTACAGATTATTTCTTGAAGCCCAACCCGCGATTAACGGATTTGGCCAATACATCGGGCGAAGACTCAGCCCACCGCATGGACGAAACCTTGCGCCGTGCCTGCGTGGCGATCCGCAACCGGCTTCAAGCCACCTTGCAACAAGCAGTCCAAGGTGAGTGCACGGCCCAGGCCTATTCAAGCCCTGCCGGTTTGCTGTCCGATTTGAATACCCTGTTCAGCGCACTGAGCGAGAACGGCATGCAGCGGATTGCCGAAGGGCGACTGGCTCTGTTGGCCCGCAAAGTGAAGGTATTTGGTTTCTCGCTGATGGCGCTCGATTTGCGTCAGAACAGCGATGTGTTCGAAGCGGTGGTGGCCGACCTGCTTAAGCAATCCACCTTGGGAAAAACCGATTATTTGGCCAGCAGCGAGGCTGAGCGCGTGGCTTTGTTGTGTGCCGAGTTGCGCACCCCCCGTTTGTTGTTCAGCGATTCTTTGCAGTACAGCGAACGCACGCATTCGGAAATGGCAATTTTCAGAAAAGCCAAATTGGCGCATCAGGTGCTGGGTGTGTCGGCCATTCAAAACTGCATTATTTCCAAAACAGCGTCGGTAAGTGATTTGCTTGAGCTGGCGGTGTTGTTGAAAGAAGCCCATTTACTCAATGTGGCCACAGGTGAATTGGCGGTGAACATTGTGCCGCTGTTTGAAACCATTGAAGATCTGCAGGCGGCCCCTGCAATCATGGCGACGCTGTTTGATATTGCCGAGTACCGAGCCTTGATGGCCTCTCGCGGGCATGTGCAGGAGGTGATGCTGGGCTACTCAGACAGCAACAAGGACGGTGGTTTTGTCACTTCCGGTTGGAGCCTGTACCAGGCCGAAATTGGTTTGGTGGATGTGTTTGCGAAACACGGTATTAAAATTCGCCTGTTCCACGGCCGGGGTGGTTCTGTGGGTCGTGGTGGCGGTTCCAGTTACCACGCCATTTTGGGTCAGCCACCGGGTGCGGTCGACGGCCGAATTCGCCTGACCGAACAAGGCGAAGTGATCGCCGCCAAGTACGGCATTGAATCGCTGGGCAGGCGCAACCTGGAGGTGTTGGTGTCTGCAAACCTGATGGTTTCCGAGCACACCGAACTGACCCGTGAAGTGCCAAGCAAGTACCTGGAACTGATGGCGAAGTTGTCGAACCATGCCTTCAATGCCTATCGGGATTTGGTGTACAACACCGATGGTTTTCTGGAGTACTTCAAACAGTCTACGGTGATATCCGAGATTGCCAGTTTGAACATTGGCAGCCGCCCTGCTTCACGCAAAGCCAATTGGACCATTGAAGATTTACGTGCCATTCCATGGGTGTTCAGTTGGGCGCAAAGCCGTGTCATGCTGCCAGGCTGGTATGGTTTTGGCACAGCGGTGGCTACGTTGCGCAGCAGTTTGACTGAAGCGGAATTGCTTGACCTGCAAGCCATGGCCAAACAATGGCCATTCTTCAACACCATGCTGTCTACATTGAACATGGTGCTGGCCAAGGCCGACATGGCCATTGCATCGCGTTACGCAGCCATGGTGGAAGATGCTGAATTGCGCGAGAAAGTATTTGGCCGCATTGCCGCAGAACACGCCCGCGCCGTGGAGGGATTGTTGTGGCTGACCGGGCAGGAAGAACTGCTTTCCGATAACCCCTTGCTGAAACGTTCCATCGAAGCGCGTTTCCCGTATGTTGACCCGCTGAACCATGTGCAGGTGGAGTTGCTGCGCAGGCACCGCCAGGGCGAACTGGATGAACGCGTGGCCCGTGGCGTGCATTTGTCGATCAACGGCATTGCCACCGGCTTGAGAAACAGCGGTTGAGTCGGCAGATACAGTTGAGGAGTTGATTTTGGACACCCTACAAATTACCAACTGGAACGAATTCGTTGCCTTGACTTCTGAGTGCGATGGTTGGGCTTTTCGGGGTTTGCAGGATGCGGACTGGTCTTTGCTAAGTTCTTTGTCCCGCTACTTGCACAACTATGTGCCCGACAAAGCCACCTGGCGTTCACGGGAAGAGCGCGCCTTCCGGATTTTCCGTCGCAAAGCGCACAATTATTTGCCCGATGCCAGCGTGCTGGATGACGATGTTCGATGCCTTGCACTGATGCAGCATCACGGTGCGCCTACGCGCATGCTCGATTTCACCAAATCGCCTTTCGTCGCTGCATTTTTCGCACTTGAAAGGGCGGTTAAAAATTCGGCGGTATTTGCGCTGGACACGCCCCGTTTGTGGATGGCCACACCCAGCAACAATGCCACCCTGCACCGTGACATGATTGATCCACGAATTCAGGGTAATTTTGAGCGTTATTTTGCATCGAACACCAACGACATCATGTGGGTGGGTGAGCCCGATCGAATGGACGGGCGATTGGTGGCGCAGTCGGGTACTTTCGTGGTGCCCGGTGTGCTGGACAAGCCGATCGACGAAATCATTCAGCACTACGAAACTGGCCCTGCGATGATTCGCAAATTTGTTCTGCCCGCCAGCCTTCGCAAGGAAGCCATGTTGGCGCTTTACCGAATGAACATCACCCACGCCACGCTGTTCCCAGACCTGGACGGACTGTCGCGGTCAATTGCCTATGAACTTGAAATAACCTGGCCTGGGCATGCCATGGCGGTAAAAAAAGCGGAGTGAAATCAGCTACGGCTTTCCTGGCGATATTCTTCGAGCTTGTTGCCCCGGTACACCTGCTTGAAGAAAATAGGTGTCAGGAAGGTAGTGACTATGCCCATCAACACCAGGGTTGAGAACATGGTGGGGCCGATAAAGCCGTTTTGGTAGGCAATGCCAGCCACAACCAGTTCCATCACGCCACGGCCGTTAAGCACAGCCCCCAGGCCCAGTGATTCCCGGTGGTCCATGCCCACCATTAAACCACCCAACCAGCCTGCAAACAGTTTGGTGACAATTGACACCACAATAACCACCAGCGGGAAGTTCCATTCACTCAAGCTGACCAGTTGTAGTTCCAGCCCCAGATACGCGAAAAAGATTGGACCAAGAAACCCGTTGGTAATCGACCCCAGCGTGCCTTGCAGGTCTTTGTAGCGCGAGGCGATGAAGTGTTTTTTGTCGAGAAACAGCGCGCCAAAAAAAGCGCCAATCACAAAGTGAAAGCCAAGGGCCTCGCTGATGGTGCCAAACACCAGCACAAACACAATGACGATGCCAAACAGGGCTTCCGGACCAAATACCTTGATCATCGATTCAGGCAAGGCCTGCACGTTGATGTTCCGTTTTTCAAGCCAGTTCAGTAAATGGTTCAGCCCCAGCACCACCATACCCATGGCAATCAGTTTCAGGGTGGCAATGCCAACTGCCGCGCTGGCATCACCTAGAGTCAATGTTTCAGGCAAGTTCAACACAATGCCCAAAATAAACAGGGCAGCTACGTCGTTTACCACCGCGGTGGCCAGCGAAAACCTGGCGATGGGCGTGTGCAAAATTCCGAGACTGTCCATTAACTTCACGGCCACAGGCAGCGCTGTAATTGAAATACACAGGCCCAAAAAGATCATGCGCATGATGTCTTGCTCGAAAGCTGCCGCCACCAACACACCGCCACCGAACGGAATGAAAAAACTGATGGCAGCCAGCATGAGTCCGCGCCCTTTCATGGCGCCCACAATGTCGGAAAAACGCATTTCAAGGCCCGCATTCAGAATAATCAGGAACACGGCCAATTCAGTGACGCCTGCCAAGGCTTTGTTGGGTTCAATCAAGCCGAGAATGGCAGGGCCCAGCAATACCCCGGCCAGAATTTCACCGATCAGCTCGGGCTGGTTGTAGCGTGCAAACAGGCGGCCGAACAAGCGGGCAACCACAATGAGCAATAGCAAGCTGGACAGCAGGGACATGGGGAAATTTACAAAAGGAAGGCGATTGAGTTTACCACCGGCAGGCCTAGGGTTAACGCTGAGAACTCAATGTGTTCAAATGTGGTGTTTGAATTACTTGAAGTAGCGTGTATGTCCAATTCTGAGAAGCATCTGGAAGAAACCTGTATCACCAGCACACGTGTGTTTGACGGGCATTTGATGAAGGTGCACCAAGACACCGTGCGCCTGCCCAATGGCGAACAGTCGGTGCGCGAGTACACGGTGCACCCCGGTGCTGTGGCCATTATCCCGATTCTGGACGATGGCCGCTTTGTGATGGAGCGGCAATTTCGCTACCCCTTACACCGTGTGTTTCTGGAGTTCCCGGCCGGCAAAATTGATCCCGGTGAAGACCCTGCTGCCACCGCGCATAGAGAATTGTTGGAAGAAACCGGTTATGTGGCACAAACGCTTGAATACATCACCACCATTCACCCTGTCATTTCTTATTCCACCGAGAAAATTGAACTGTATGTGGCGCGTGGCTTGACCCTGCAAGAAAGACAGCTGGACCACAATGAATTTCTGGACGTGGTGCTGGTTGAACCTGCCGAGTTGATGCGGCAAATCAAGGCAGGTGAAGTGAGTGATGTGAAAACGATTATTGGGGCGTTTTGGGTGGCACAAACCTGAAGTCGCACAGCGGGTGTTCTTGCGCAATGGTTTGCGTGCGCTGCAGCTGCAAGCCCCATTGGGCAGCCATTTGGTGGTCCAGGCTGCATGCTGCATGGCGGGTTAGTTCCGGTACACCCTGGCTTTTGAAGTAGTTGGCCAGCGGGCAAAGGGTGACATCGAAGACCACTGCATTACTGTCGCGTCGCACAGTTCGTGCAAACGGTTTGGTGAACATCACTGCGAACATCAGGTCGGTGAGCCAGCGTGCGCGAGCCAGTGCCTTTGCACTGCGCAAGCGTGACAATTTGAACCCCAATTCAATGGGTGGACCAAACACTTGCCAGTTGATGGTTTCAATCAGCAGACCTGCTTTGGCGGGGGGCATGCCTTGTTCAAGCGCTGCGCGGTACAAGGCCACATCCCATTCCATGTAGCGAATGATCAGGCCCAAGCCCAGCGTGTGTGGTGGGCGTGTGTGTTGAATGCTTTTTTGAATGCGTTGCGCAGTTTGCCAAAGTTCGGCAGACACTGCAGGTTTGGCTTGCCTGGCAAAGGCATGGTTTGGAAGGTAAAACAGGAGCGCATTGAACGGGCTCATGGCGATGCTTTAAAACTGAAGGTCGCGCACATACGGGTTGCTTCGACGTTCCTGGCCAAAGCTTCCCTCTGGCCCGTGGCCAGGAATAAACACGGTGTCGTTGCCCATGGGCCACAAGCGGTTGCGAATGCTGTCGATCAGAGTTTCATGGTCGCCACCGGGAAAGTCGGTTCGGCCCATGCTGCCCACGAATAAAACATCGCCCACAAAAGCACGTTTTGCTTCTTCAGAGTAAAACACCACATGGCCCGGCGTGTGGCCAGGGCAGTGGCGCACATTCAGAGTGCAATTGCCAATTTGTACTGTGTCGCCATCGGCCAGCCAGCGGTTGGGTGTGAAAGGTTTACTCAATGGAAAGTTGAACATGCGACTTTGGTCGGCCAGGCGATCAATCCAGAACTGGTCGCCCTCGTGCGGCCCGATGATGGGCAAGTTTAATTTTGCCGCCAGCTCGGCCACGCCACCGGCATGGTCGATGTGCGCATGGGTCAGCCAAATGGCCTGCAGTTCAAGATTGCGGTCCGCGATTGCTTTGGTGAGTTGGTCCAGGTCGCCGCCGGGGTCGATGATTGCGGCCTTGTTGGTTTCACTGCACCACACGATTGAACAATTTTGAGCAAATGGCGTAACGGGAATGGTGTGGTAACGAAGCATGTGGCGTGTGGTTGAATGCGGTGGGGATATAGTAGTGAAATTGTGATGACTAAGAAAGGGGCTCGAATTTTATGGGAACACAGGCGTATCGCAGATTCCTGATTGTGCTGGCTGTGGCTTTTGCAGTGGCCTTTGCCTTGGTGTGTATTCCGCCGTTTATCGAGAACCCCGACATTGTGGGCGCATTCGCCGGTGGGTTTGTAAACCCCTATGCGTCAGGTTATGCCATGGACATTTTCTTCACCTGGGCTGTGTTGGCCGTGTGGGTGATGTACGAGGCGAAGGTGAAAGGCATACGCCATGGCTGGGTTGCCTTGCTGCTGGGCGTGGTGCCCGGTGTTGCCACCGGGTTTGCTGTGTACCTTCTGATTCGCTTGAATCAGGAGAAGGCGATTGGCTGAGGCTATACCAGCAGCGGATGATCGGCCATTTCATGATTCACGTCGGCGTGGCCTTGTTCGTCATTTCTCACGGCAATGACCACATCGCGCAACTTCGCGTCAGCGGGTAGTTTGTAATAGTCGATTGCAATTTTTGGTGCAGCAATGTTTTCAATTCGCCCTGCATCAATTTCCGCCAGGTAGTCGGTGTAACTGACCACTGCCTGGTTCTCGAAGTAGCCCACCATGCGGTGCGCAGTTTTCGGGAAGAACACATACAGTATGAAATAGAAGTGCCAAAACACCAGCTGGGCAAACAACACCAACATCCGCTCGCCCACGCTGGGCTTTGCAATTTCAATGAAAATCATCAAATGCATGCGTTCGTTCTCGGCCTCTTCAAGCAGGGTTCGAATGGTGGGGCCGTAGCCGGTTTTCATTTTCCGCAAGCTTTTCAGGTGAATCCACATGCCAGCCACCATGCCCGGTACACCCGCCACTGTTTCCAGAATGACCGCCCGGTGACCGTAGCGTTTGGCAAAGAAAGTGTCGGCGAACCAGCGAAAAAACATGGTCAGCGACTTGGCGAACTTGTCCGAGAAGTCTTTGGGTGTGGGTTCTTGAGGCATTGTGTCCATGGGCTCTACTTCCTGAGGTGTGTTGACAACTTTTTTGTTTATTTTGTAAATCAGTCTACGCTGATTGGGAAGTGTGGGATAGCCCCCGGAATGGCAGGCGGGACCTCATTTTTGCCTTTGACAGAGGAATTTGGATACTGGCAATTTTGAGGGGGGAATTTATGAAGTTGGGCGATAAAGGTAAAAAGTTGATTCAGGATTTTGAGCAGTTTCGAGCCAAACTGTATGACACTGATGGAGCTGGGCATTGCACCGTCGGTTGGGGACACTTGGTTCATCGTGGTCTATGCGATGGCAGAGAGAACGAAAAACAGTTCGCGAAAGGAATATCCAAATCAAGGGGTGATGAATTGTTTTTTCTCGACGTGGAGCACGCTACCTGCATGCATGAAGCGATATGACCGCGCTGGGGGGAAAATATTGTCTGGTCTTACCAGACGCAGACTAAGAGAGGCTGACTTGTTTGAAGGAAAGGTAAATGAATAAGTTGATGTTCAAGTTTGTTTTTCTCGGATTTTTCTCGGTGTCATCTTGGGCCTTTGCAAGCAGCGCCACTGAAGAGGATTTTTGTACACAGATCAAAGGTGCAAATGCGGAGATGGAAGATACGCTTCTACAGATTCAGCAGAAAAAACGCGACGATTCGGTATTTCTGACGGCACTGAACAATAGTCAAAAGCAGTGGCTGCAATACGTGGATGCAGAGGTGCTCATGCAGTTTCCCTCACAGCGATTTATCGACTATGGTTCAGTTTTGCCAATGTGCCAATGCATCACCCGGCTGGGTTTAACTCAGGAACGAATTACAACATTGAAGCAATGGCTTGAACCGGTTGTTGAAGGTGATGTATGCACAGGAAGTAAACGGTAAAAGAGATAGGGAAAAGAATGAAAAACGACTTGATTCAGAACCTGACAGAAAGCTTTGAAGGCCATGCCAAAAAAAATAAGAAAGAATTACTAGGGATTATTTATGAACAAACTGGCGGCAGTGAAAATTTCGCGTTGATACGAAGCAAGGGAGACACCGCGTTGTTTGGTAAAAATACCAAAGCAATGAAAGCCCAATGGAAAGTGCCTGATAATCGCCCATTGGCTGATTTTGCACCCACCATTATTTTGAAGGCCAAAGACTTTGCTACAGAAATTACCATTCATAACGCCCGTGAGCAGGCCATGGGACATGAACAACAAATCTCGCAAGAACATGTAACCAACAATGAGGCAGTCCGAAAAACCCTTCTGAGTCGGGGTATTCGGCCTGAAGGCTTACCGCCTGCCGAAGATGTGAAGAAAGTAGAACGACGCCTTACCTCTACTGAGAAGAACGCGATTGAGAATCCTGATGCGCTGGAAGAATGACACGGCAAGTTTTCAAGAAAGCCCCCGCAACACTTCTTGCGCAGCCCGTTCGCCTGCTTGAAGTGCACCTTCGATGTAGCCTGCCCATTGGGTGGCGGTTTCTGTACCCGCCCAGTGAATTGAATGGTGTGGTGTTCGAATCGAACTGCCGTAATGAGACATTACCCCGGGTGGCGCAAAAGCCCCATAACAGCCTTTGGACCATTCCTCCCGGGACCAATCTACATCGATGTAATCCAAAGGGTTGAGTGCCTGTTCACCGAAATGCGCTGCCAACATCGCGATGACGGTTTCGCGGCGATGCAATGTGTTTGAGTCGCCGGCGTGTATGGCATGGTCGGCCTCGAAAAAACCTGCGATCAAGCCGAGTTCACTATTCGGAGAGGAAACGTCAAAACAGGGGGAGGCTGGGCGGTCGTCGCGAACAATGCTGCCGTTGAACCCTTTTTGTCGCCAAAACGGCGTTGGGTAAGCAATCCAGAACTTGATTACGCTGCCCATGCTGAGTCGCGTGTGCAGTGCAGTTTGTGCACTGGGCAAGGGTGGGTTGAACCTGATTTTGTTTGTCAATGTAGGGGGCACTGCGACAATCACTCGCTTTGCCCAAAATTGAGCGGACTGTGTATTCACCACCGCGATGCCATTGCTTACATCAATCGAATGCACCGGTTCATTCAAGCGCAAGGCTGAACCCAGTTCCTGCGCCATGTTTCTGGCTATTTGGTGTACGCCCCCGTGAAACAACAGGTTTTGTCCACCCCCGGTGTCCGCAGAAATCATGGACTCCAGCCCACCACCACCTTTCAAGTAGTTCAGGAAGAAGAGCAGTGAAACTTGCGAGGTTTCGGCACAGAAAAGGGATGCACAAATAACGCGGAGCAGCGAACGAAGTCGCTCGGATTGTGTGGCTTCACAAAGCCAAATTTCGACCGAAGTCGAATCGAGTTTCTTTGATTGTGGGCTGCCCCAGGGGTCGACTTCATCCAGAGCAGACAGCAGGTGGTTGATTTTTCGCAGCAGCAGGTAGGCCTGAATTTTCTCCTGAATAGTCAGAAACTCGGTGAAGTCTTCCCCGTTCACCAGGCCTGTTTTTCCTGCCATGGTCAGCACTGACTTGCCTGTCAGGTAGGTGGGGTAGCGCCCCACATTCATGCGGTCTGCCAATTCGGCGAGTCGAACCTGGCTTGGTGCAAGCCACATGCCGCCCAAGTCAATGTCATACCCGGCAATTTGGCCGTGCTTTGTGCGCCCGCCAACCCGGTCGCGCGCTTCCAGCACCACGATGTTTTTGCCTTCGCCACGAAGAATGCGTGCTGCATTCAAACCGCTGAAGCCAGCACCGATCACGACCGAATCTAGCGTTGCGTCCACTATTGTTCCTTGAGCAGTTTGCAATGGTTGACCAGCAGGTTGATTCCCAAATTCAGGGTTTTTTTGCAGGCCGACAGATTGTGCGTACTCAGGTACTGAATAATGACGCCGTCCATGATGGCCAGGCCCAGGCGCGCAATTGCTGTGATGTTTGCCTTGGAAATACAGCCGCCGTCGAGCTGGCTTACTGCGTCAACCAGTTGTTTGATATAGCCCTCGTACTGCATTTTGGCGATTTCACGTGATTCAACACGGGCCAATGCAGACAAGTGTTGATTTGCACCCAAATTTG
>NZ_DFOZ01000004.1:0-12596 GCF_002377005.1 Limnobacter sp. UBA3528
TCAGTGGGAAGCTGAAGTCATGGGTGCATTTCACATGCTAAGCCGTGCAGAATCACGCTTAGGTGAGGAAACAGTTGAAACCCGCAGCGAATGGGAACGCAAAAACCGCCTGTTCCACGACACGCTCATTTCCGCCTGCCCTTCCCGCTGGCTTAAGCAGTTTCAGCATCTGCTCTACATGCAGTCAGAACGTTATCGCAGGCTGATTCTTTCCGAGAAGCCCATCCCTCGAGATGTGCATTCCGAGCACGAAGAAATCTTGAATGCCACCTTGAACCGCAACAGCGAACTGGCCACGCAAATTCTGGCTGAGCACATCAATCGATCCTTGATCGCAGTGCAAAAGCTACCCAAAGAAAGATTTGGAAAGTAATCAGCTGCTAAGCATTGAATGAATCAATGCTGTTACTGGTGTATCAATCCCCAAGCGTTCAGCACGCCTAAGCACGCTGCCGCTGATCGCATCTAGCTCCAAAGGGCGGCCCTTTTCAAGGTCTACCAACATCGAAGTCTTGATCGGATCAAACTCACAGATCAATTTGAACATTTCATCCACATCAGACTGACTCAACACAACATCGTCGGCGCTTGCAACCGCAGCCACCTCTTGCATTGCCGCATAAACCACTTGCCTGTAATGCGGTTGTTTCGTTAAAAAGCCAGTGTCCTTTCGAGTCAAAGCCGACAAGGGATTCACGCCATTGTTCACCAACAGTTTTTTCCACAATTCATGTCGAATGTCAACGGTAGCCCGGGTAGGAATTCCTGACGCATTGAAAGTATCCGCCAGCCTTTTCACTATGCCTTGCAAGCCTTCATTTACAACCGCATTAGGCCATGCACCCAACACAATTTGACATAAGCCTTGTGCCTCGACAAACCCCGGCGAAACGATATGTGCACCAATTCTTACAGCCAAACCGCCAACTACTCGGTTAACGCCCAATAACTTGCTGAGTACTGCTTCATTCTCGACACCATTTTGCAAAGACAAAACTGGTGTAGCGCCAGCGGCCAGCCAAACTGAATTTGAATCGAGCCAACTCGCCGTGTCCTGCGATTTTAAACACAGTACAAGTACATCAAAATCATCGCATCGGTACTGACGTTGTAAGGTGGCTTGATCGACCGCACACACAGGCTGCTTGAATGAAAACTGATCATGTTCAACCTGCAAGCCACGGGTTTTCATCGCTTCAAGGTGACCCCCGCGCGCCGTCAACACCACGGAATTTCCGTCCATGATCAAGCGGGCAGCATAGTAGGCACCCACGCCCCCGGCACCCACAAACAGCAAGCGCAGCGGTTTTTTCTCACCAAGCGATTCCATACACTCTCCTTTGGCATCACCATAACGCAAGTGAAATTGCGATGTACAGTTGGTCGAACATCGTCCATGTGCAGACCACTACATTTGGCCTATCTTCGGTGCATTTCGCAAATTCAGTCGTAGCAAATTTTTTACCGAAAATACAAAACAAAAAGGACCTAGCGGATCACTCACGCTAAGTCCTTTGTATTTTGGGGCGATGTATGGGGCTCGAACCCACGACCCATGGAATCACAATCCATTGCTCTACCAACTGAGCTAACACCGCCACCGTAAACCGGTACTGAATTCTTGGCCTGCCCGGAGGGGTTCGAACCCCCGACCCCTTAGAAGTTTGGTACACGTAACTGTGTAGAAAACTACACAGTTAGTTTTCAAATGGCGTAAATGCGTGCTCTCAGCAAGGTTCTAACTCTTGGGATCTATGCCAATAATGTCGTTTAACATCAACATAGCATCAGCAGTTACCGTTAAAAACTCATCTCGAAACAGCCAGCTGCGAGCATCGGCTCGCCTTTGAATTCAGACGCTTTTCCACGATGCGTGTACTTTATTCAAATTTAATCTCTACGACTTGAATAATTCAGATCTTCCGGTACATCCACATCTTGCAACACATCCGCGGTTGGCCACTCAATCGGGAGCATATTCGCAGCGCGTAGCAAATTTTTTGCGCCTATATCTCCCTGCAATGCAAGCAGTGAACCCGCCCATGTACGCGTCAGCCCCACCGGGTGCCCACGCTTGCCTTGAAAGTATGGCGCCACAGCATGTAACTCTTGTGCGCTCACTTTCGAGAGTTCAGCATGTACCAGTGCAATGGCTTCAACGGGTAGCCACGGCATATCTCCCAATGAAATCACAAATCCAGTGATACCAGGCTTTTTCTCAAGGCAATGCTTTACAGCCGCGGCCAAGGCGCTGCCCATACCTTGTTGTGCTTCCGGGCTGATCAAGACTTCGCAGCCCGCATCGAACAGGCAGTGCACGCGCCCGGGCTGGTGGCCTTGAACAACTGCCAGCGTGTCGGGCAGCACCTTGCTCATGGCGCTGCCGCTATGCCACAACACAGGCTTGCCAGAATCTGCGCGAAGTTGCAGCAACTTGTCTTTTTCCCCGCTAGGGTCAAAGCGCTGGCCCTGCCCCGCAGCCAATAAAATGCCCTGAATCATGGCCCGGGCTTTTTCATTTTGCGCAGGCGCTCAAGGTGTCAGCAGCCACTTCAAGCGCAGCTTTGGCTTGTGCCACATTCAATACCTTGTCGCCAGCAACGCCGTTTTTCATGGCCACCAGTTCGGCGGCAATTGAAACAGCGATTTCAGCAGGGGTGCGGCTGCCAATATAAATACCGGCCGGGCCACGCAAGGTTGCAGCCTGTTCCTCGCTTACGCCAAATTCAAGAAGGCGGGTTCGGCGGGTTTCATTGTTACGGCGCGAACCCAGCGCAGCCACATAAAATGCGGGACTTTGCAAGGCCTCCATCAAGGCGAGGTCATCCAGCTTAGGGTCATGGGTCAAGGCAATCACGGCCATGCGTGCGTCGGGTTTCATCGCCATGACAACGTCGTCGGGCATGTCGCGTGTCAATGTGGTGCCGGGTTCATTCCATTCATCGGCGTATTCTTCACGTGGGTCACATACCGTCACAGCAAAATCGAGTGCAATCGCCATGCGCGCCAGTTGCTGGCTTAACTGACCAGCACCAATCAGCAACAAACGATAGCGTGGGCCGAATACACTGATCAAGGTGGAGCCATCAAACACCAAGCCTTGTTCAGGGTGGGAGGGCTCCAGTTTGCTGTCGCCTGTTTTGATGTTCAGGCTGCGCTGCACCAGTTTTCCGGCTTTCAACGCATTTAACAATTCCGTCAATTCATTGGCTGCAGCCAAGGGTTCAAGCACCAGCTCCATGGTGCCGCCACAGGGTAAACCGAAGCGCCGGGCCTGCTCAGCGCCAACACCATAGCTCACCAGCTGGGGCTGTGCCGGAAAGCCGTCCTTGTTCAACAGGCGGTCAATCAAATCGTCTTCAATGCAGCCACCCGATACGCTGCCCACGGCATGGCCATCTTCACGCAACGCCAGCAACGAGCCCGGTGGTCTGGGGGAAGAACCCCAAGTGCGCACCACAGTGGCCAGCATCACGCGATGGCCATTTTCCAGCCACCGGTGCGCGCGCTGCAACACTTCAAGATCAAGACTTTCCATGCTGCGGCTCCTTTATGCTTTCAGTTGTTCAGCAATCGGCAGTTTGCGAATGCGCTTGCCGGTCGCGTTGAACAAGGCGTTGGCCAGCGCGGGTGCCAAAGGTGGTACGCCCGGCTCACCCACGCCGGTTGGCTTCTCGCCAGACTGAACCATGTGTACCTCTACTTTGGGCATTTCGTTGATGCGCAACACTGGGTAGTCGTGGTAATTCGACTGCTGCACCTCACCGTCTTTCAAGGTAATTTCACCAGTCAGTGCGGCGGCCAGGGCAAAACCAATACCACCCTCCATTTGTGCTTTCACCACATCGGGGTTTACCACCACACCGCAATCTACGGCACACACCACACGGTCCACCTTGAAGTTGCCATCTTTCTGAACTGTTACTTCAACAACCTGAGCCACAAAACTATTGAACGATTCATGCACAGCAATGCCGCGTCCACGTTTGGCACCGTCGGCTGCGGATACCAGTGGCTTGTTCCAGTCAGCTTTTTCAGCCACCAGTTTCAGCACACCTGCGTGGCGGGGGTGCTTGGTCAACAAGGCCTCCCGGTATTTAACTGGATCTTGTTTGGCTTGAACGGCCAGTTCATCCACGAATAATTCGGTGGCGTAGGCAGTGTGGGTGGAACCCACGGCACGCCACCACTGAATGGGCACGCGAACCTGTTCATTGGTGGTATGTAAATCCACGAGCATGTTTGGAATTTGATAAGGCACGTTAGATGACCCTTCGACCGAGGTTACATCTACGCCGTCTTTCACCATGCCTGCCTCAAAGGGCGAACCTTTGGCAATTGACTGGCCAACAATGCGGTTCTCCCAGGCCTCTGGCAAACCATTTTTTCCCAATGCTGCGCGCAAGCGGTGGGCATAGACCGGGCGGTAGTAGCCGCCTTTCATGTCGTCTTCCCGGCTCCACACCAATTTCACCGGCGCTTTTCCGCCAATGGCTTTCACAATGTGTGCCGTTTCAACCAGGTAATCCGCTTGCGGGTTGGCTCGGCGGCCAAAGCTGCCACCGGCATACAGCATGTTCAGTTTCACTTTTTCGGGGTCAAGGCCCAACACTGCGGCCACAGCAGCCTGGTCGGCGGTTTGCATTTGTTCGCCATTCCAGACCTCCGCGCTGTCCTTGTCCAGTTTAATCAGGCAGTTCAATGGTTCCATCGAGGCATGCGCTAAAAAAGGGAAGTGAAAGTCGGATTCGACAATCTGATTGCTGCGCGCAAATTGCCCTTTGGTGTCACCATCTTCCCGCGCAACCGTGCCGGGCTTGCCCAGTAGTTGGGTGTAGTCAGCTGTAATTTGTTCGCTGCTACCGTTGTAAGCTTTGGACAAATCCCATTCAATGTTCAGTGCATCACGACCTTTTTTCGCGGTCCAGAAATTGCTGGCCAAAACGGCCACGCCACTGGGAATGGTGACCACGTCCGATACACCTTGGATAGCGCGCGCAGCTTTGTCATCAACCTTCTTCACGGTGCCGCCAAACTTGGGCGGGTGGGCAACAACAGCCACCAGCATGCCGGGCAGTTTCATGTCTTGCGTAAAAATTGCAGTGCCGTTGGTTTTTGCAGTACTGTCTTTGCGGGGTGCTGTTTTGCCAATCAGTTTGAAATCTTTCGGGTCTTTCAACGTTACTTCACCAGGCACAGATTGCTGGCTGGCTGCTTCAGCCAACTCGCCAAAGGTGGCCTTGCGATTGCTTTTCGCATGCGACACAACACTGTTGCTCACTGAAATTTCGCGAGCGGGTACTTTCCATTGTGCAGCGGCAGCGTTCACCAACATGGCCCGGGCGGTGGCGCCTGCGGTACGCATTTGTTCAAATGAGTTGGCAATTGCGGTACTGCCGCCAGTGCCTTGCGCACCCCAGAACAGATTGTTGTAGTGTTTGGTGCTAGCGCCTGCGCCCTCCACTTTGACTGTGGACCAATCGGCATCCAGTTCCTCTGCAACCAAGGTGGCAAGGCCGGTATACACGCCTTGACCCATTTCAAGGTGTTTGGAAATAACAGTAACTGTGTTGTCGCTACCAATTGTCACAAAGGCATTGGGAGCGAAGTTGCCTGCTTCAACAGCACTGCCAGCCTGGCCCGGGCCGCCTGCTTTCAGTTTGTTGCTGGCAAACACGGAGGGAATGCTGACTGCGAGTGTCAGGCCGGCGCCGGCTTTCAAAAAATCGCGACGAGAAACGTTGGTAACAATGCTCATGAATGTTTCTCCTTAAGCCAATGTTTTGGCGGCTTCGTGAATGGCCGCGCGAATGCGCACGTAAGTGGCACAGCGACATACATTGCCTGCCATGGCTGCATCGATGTCATCGTCGGAAGGCTTTGGGTTGCTGACCAGCAAAGCTGTGGCCGACATGATTTGCCCCGACTGGCAATAACCACACTGCACGACATCGAGCTTCTGCCAGGCTGCCTGAACAGCCGATCCCACTTTGTGATTCTGCATGGCTTCGATGGTGCTAACTTGTTTGCCAGCCACGGTGGACACTGGCGTCGAACAACTGCGCACAGGCTCACCATCTACATGTGCTGTGCAAGCGCCGCAAAGGCCCATGCCGCAGCCAAATTTTGTGCCCGTCATGTCCAGATCATCGCGAAGCACCCAAAGCAGTGGGGTGTCGCCATCCACGTCCACACTGACGGCTTTGCCATTCAATACAAAATCAACCATTCACCACCTCCGATATTCTAAAAATGTTGCAGTGCACATATCGGTACAGTCTAGCCCCCTTGATTATCAAGATAAAGGCGGATATGGTGTATTGGTTATTAACATTAGGTTCAGAATGGAGATTATTCATGGTGCTCGATAAAGATCTGCTGGACGGCATTCCGGTGTTTTTAACTGTAGCCGAGCACAGCAGTTTTACCTTAGCTGCTGCGCAATTGGGTATTACGCCTACTGCGGTGAGCAAGGCGATCCGGGTGTTAGAAGAACGACATGGTGTGGTGTTGTTTCAGCGGACCACTCGCAAAGTTGCTTTGACTGAAGCTGGCCAGGCTTTGTTCTCGCGCCTGCAGCCCGCTACGCAGGAAATTGATGAGGCAATCTCCGCTCTTGGCCAGTTTCGCGACAAACCAATCGGCACGCTTCGACTGAATATGAAACGATCGGCCTGCACCTATTTGGTCGAACCCATTGTTGCCGAGTTTCGCCGGAAGTACCCCGATGTGAAATTGGACATCACGATCGATGAAGGCCTTACCGATTTGCTGGAAGGTCGTTACGATGCAGGTATTCGTTTGGGCGAATCGGTAGACAAGGACATGGTTGGCGTGCGCCTGACTCCCGATTTGGCTTTTCATGTGGTGGGAAACCCGGAATATTTCAAGCGCAATGGCAAACCAGCAAAACCTGAGGATTTACAGCAACACGATGCAATCATGTACCGCTTCGTGACCAGTGGCACCTTTCACCGGTGGGAGTTTATTCGCAGCAAGCGGCAGTTTTTTGTGGATGTACCAAGCCCAGTGGTGGTGAATAACCGGGATATTCTGATCAACTTTGCCCGACAGGGTTTGGGTTTGGCCTATGTGGCGCAGTACGAGGTCGAGCGAGAATTGACTGAAGGCAGCTTGGTACCCGTACTCAGTGAATTCATTCCCAAAACTTCAGGTTTGTATTTGTACTTTCCTGCTCGCACTCAAGCACAATTGAAGTTACGCGCTTTCATTGACATGGTTAGCAAAGTTCGGCCGTCCTGAACTCAACCGAGTTCAGACACACAAGCGACTCGGTATTGCGCTGAAAGTTTGGGAACTACGAAGGTGTCATTAGCGGTACTTGCTTTCGTTGCTCAGAGATTACCAGGCAACCCGGGGTAGTCCAAACACCTAAAAACATCCTGGATCTTGAGCTACTCCGACTGACTAGAGGAATGCCGAGCAAGCACCTAAAACAGGAAAAGTTCCCTTTCCCTTGATGCGCAAAAACCCGAAAAATGGAACAATGAAATTCTCACTACGATCATTGATATGGGTTCCCCTGACCTTCTCAATTGGCTTCGCTTTGTCTGCCAGTCTTATTGTGATACAAGCGAGGGATGACATCCGAGAAGAACTGGAATCCGCAACGCATGTCGCGAAAAGCCTGGCACTGCTGATTGAATATGACCGAATCGGTGCGCAAGAGGCGAAAAATCTGCAGTTCAGACACATCCGGATTTCAACGCAGCCACCGCACTTGGTGAATCAAAGCCTCAATGTGAGCATGCCTTCCTGGCTGGCTAACTGGACTTTGGGTGATGTTGGCAGTGATTGGCAAAAGTATTCAATTCACCTCGACCCGGTTCAGATGTGGACTGTGTACGCCACACCGGAGGATGAGCTCGATGAAGTCTGGGAAAGTCTGACTTCGACATTTTTTGTATTTCTTGTCTCCGCACTTTTGTGCATCGCGTTAATTCAGTTTGGGCTCAATGACGTTCTTAAACGAATGCGTCAGTTTAGTCGCGCCATGACAGAAATGCGCGATGGCCACCTTGAAACAAAGCTGCCTGAAACCAGCCCGATTGTGGAACTTCAGGCTATAGCCCGTCAATTCAATGCGACCACACTGATACTCAAGCAAGCCAGAGAAGACAATAAGTCTTTGTCGATTTCACTGATTAACTCTCAAGAACAGGAACGCAGACGCCTTGGCAGTGAACTGCACGACAATCTGGGACAGATAATCGCAGGTCTTCGTGCCCGAGTCTATTTACTAAACATTCAAACTCAGTCTGAGATGTCAGCCTCTGGTCTAGAGACCCTGAAATCAGTATCCGACGAACTGGAAGAGGCCCACCGCGTGATCCGGAATCTGATCACCGAGTTAGATCCAATGGATCTACAAACAGTCAACCTGAATGAGGCCTTGAACCAGATTTGCATGAAATGGATGCAAGTCACTTACATTGAATGTGAACTTGAAGCCTCGTGTGAAGTGTCACCAGCGATAACCTTGGTCGCACAAGAAGTAGTACACATCATCCGGATTGTCCAAGAGTCCCTTCACAACATTTACAAACACTCGAATGCAAATAAAGTCACCGTGAGCTTGGTCAACACTCGGGACTACCTCGATTTGAAAATTGAAGACAATGGTGTCTCATCAAAAGAGTTGAAATCCGGTTATGGTCTTCGCTCTATGCAAGTGAGGGCAAAAGAACTTGGAGCACGTCTTCGTATACAAAAACACAGCACGGGCGTGACCGTGCATTTGCACAAAACACACCAGAGAGCACACTCGAATGAATTACTTGATTGTTGATGATCATCCACTAATTCGTCAAAGCTACTCACAAATCATTAATCAGATTTGCAATGGCTTGGCGCAAATCGATCATGCGGACAACGCCCAATCAGCTTGGCTCAAGTGGACAGAAATACGACACGAACTGGTCGTACTTGACGTCAATCTCCACGACATCTCCGGTCTGGATCTGGCAACAAAAATTTTGCGCAGACAACCGGCGACTCGTGTAATGTTTTTCAGCATGCACGATGAGCTTGGCCTGGTGAGTCGTGCCATGAAACTTGGTGCATGCGGTTTCGTCAGCAAATCAGCTGAACCTGAAGAGTTTGCCCGGGCGATTCGGACAATTTCGGAGGGCGAATTCTATGTTGAGCATCGTCTGGCCACCGGGCTTGTTTGCTCAAAACACACAGGAAGCAACGCACTCGCTACACTATCAGGTCGTGAGAATGAAATTTTTCTGATGATTGCAAAGGGATATTCATCCAGACAAATCGGCAAACTATTGAATCTCAGTGCAAAAACAGTCGCCAACAACCTTTCTATTATCAAACAGAAGTTGAATGTAGACACCACAGCAGCGATGACTCACCTTGCAGTGAGCCTCCAGTTGATTGAAGTTTACCAACCCACGGGGCAGCCAGTACAACCCTCAAAATTGGCATCCTGAAACGTGGCGTAATGAATTCGGGCCCCTGTTATTGTGCTGCCATCAAAGTCAACCATATTCATTTTGGCTTCCTGCAAATTGGCATTGTTGAAGTTGGAATCCACCAGGCTGCATTTCTCCATCCAGGCTTTCTCGAAACTGGCCATCTGTGCGTTAGCACCGGTAAAGTTGGCCCGATTAACCCTGGCAAACGAAAAATCAGCCGCTATCAGACTCGTGCGTGTGAAGTTTGCTACTTGACCAAAAGCCGCGTAAGCCTGCACGGCATCTAATGTTGCATCGGTAAAATCGGCTCTGCGCAAATTGGCGCGCTTCAAATCAGCCCTGGTCAGATTGGCACCAGTCAGGTTGGCTCCTTCAAGATTAGCCCCCCGCAAATCAGCATGCCGCAGGTCCGCTCCCCTTAGGTCGGCACCCGACAAATCGATTGCACTCAATTCCATATTTCGTAAATCCATGCCGGTGAGGTTGGCGTTTTTACAGTGGCTTCCGGGCTGTAGTTCACAGGCTTGAACATTCACGGCAACCATTAGCCCCGCCATTATTGTCAATCCATAACACTTGATTGAGTTCATTGAGTCATTCCCAAAAAAGAAAAACGGATGGGATTGCCCTGCAAAGCAAACCCATCCTAAGCAACAACGTCTTCCAGGATGAAGAGAGGAAAATTGACGTCGTATTAACGCGAGGCTTGCTGAATCATCTTGGGCAGCTTGAATACCCAGAATGAACCACCTTGCGGCACTGGCTTGGTCAGCTCGGCCATTTCACCACCCCAAAGTGGCACTGCACCACCATAACCACTGGCCACACCAATGTACTGTTCGCCATCCATTTCCCAAGTAATCGGGGAGGAAACAATTCCTGAACCCGTCTGGAATTTCCAAAGCTCTTTGCCGGTTTTTGCATCAAAGGCCTTGAAGAAGCCATCGCCTGTCCCTGTGAACACCAGATTGCCTTTGGTGGCCATCACGCCTGCCCACAAAGGCAACTTCTCCTTGTGCTGCCAGGCCACCTTGCCCGTTACCGGATTCATCGCCCGAAGTACTCCCACATGGTCGTCATACATGCGTTTGATTCGGAAGCCTTGGCCAAGATAAGCAGCACCCTTTTTGTAGGTCACATTTTCAGTCCAGTAATCTTCTTTCCAGTGATTGGCACCGATGTAGAAAAGACCTGTGTCTTTGCTGTAAGCCATCGGGTTCCAATTCTTGCCACCCAAAAATGGTGGAGAAACTTCAATGGTTTTGCCACGTTCTTGACCAGGCTCTGGTGGGGGTGGTCTTTGACCCGCTACCTCAATTGGACGACCTGTTTTTTCATCAATCCCCTTGGCCCAGGTAATACCATCCACGAAAGGTACACCACGAATAAATTTGCCGTCCGAACGATTCACAACATAGAAGAAGCCGTTTCGGTCTGCGTGCGCCGTGGCCTTGATGGTTTTGCCGCCATCTTTGTACTCAAACAAAACCAGTTCATTGTTGCCAGAGAAGTCCCAAGCGTCATTGGGTGTATGTTGGTAAAACCACTTCACTTCTCCCGTGCTGGGGTCTACGGCAACTTGACCTGAGGTGTACAAGTTGTCGTACTCCAGCGGATTTCCACCTTTGGGTGTGCGAGACCAAGTGTTCCAGGGAGCGGGATTACCTGCGCCCACGATGATCAGATTATTTTCAACGTCAAAGCTGGCAGACTGCCATGGAGCGCCACCACCCTGGCTCCAGGCTTCAACCTTACCTGTAGGACTGTTGGGATCATCAGGCCATGAAGGGGCCTTTGGATCGCCAGTAGGAGTACTCTCCTTACCATTCAAGCGCCCCATGTGCCCCTCCACAAACGGACGCATCCAGATTTCCTTGCCTGTTTCCGGATCACGTGCGTAGAGCTTGCCCACCACACCGAATTCGTCTCCGGAAGAACCATGAATCAACAGTACCTTGCCTGTTTTTTGATCCTTCACCAAGGTGGGAGCCCCTGTCATGGTGTAGCCAGCGGTGTGGTCTTCGAACTTTTCACGCCAAGCCACCTTGCCGGTTTTCTTGTCTAGCGCAACAATGCCCGCGTCCAAGGTGCCGAAGAAAACCTTGTCGCCAAAAATGGCCGCCCCGCGGTTGACCACGTCGCAACAGGGTCGAATATCTTCAGGCAATCGATGAGAATACTGCCAAAGTTTTGCACCTGTTCTCGCATCCAATGCATACATTCGGGAATAGGAACCCGTAACATAAATAACGCCATCATGAACCAGGGCCTGCGTTTCCTGGCCGCGCTGCTTTTCATCGCCAAAACTGAAAGACCACGCTGGCACCAGACTGGCCACGTTCTTGTCATTGATCGCGGTCATGGCACTGTAGCGCTGCGCCTTCGGCCCAAAGCCGTAGCTCAAAATGTCTTTCGGAGTGTTTTCATCGTTGACGATGTCTTCCCAAGTCACGCCTCCAGATTTGGCGAGCACAAGGTCAGGCTGCAATGCCAAACTGCTTATTGCGGCAAAAACAGCCAACGCAGTTGCGCTGAGCTTCAAACTTGCTTTTTTCACTGATTTCTCCTCTTTGATCTGATTTGTAATGATCCGACTCTTCTTCGGATTGAATACAGATTAAGAAGTGAGGAGTGTTATTCCTAGAGCAGATTTCCCGCAAATGAACAGGAAAAATTCCCGGAATGAATGGATGCGCAAATAGGAAGTTGATAACGGCATGCGCAATGGCGTTTGGCCGCTTCCACGACCGTGTCTTTGTCTGTTTCTCTCAGGATTCGAACAATCTGTTCATCGCTGAATCGGGCTCGTTTCATTTCGTCTCTCACTTGGCTGAGAGACCATTGTAATTAAGTCACGTTGGATCGAAAAATCCGGGGCAGGTCAGAATATCTTTGGATGTGACAGATGAACATGTGTCAAAGATAGGTCGATACTCACGAAATGTCTGTGAGAGAAAATTTGTCACAGAATTTGTCACAGGCATGTCACAGCCGTGTACTGATGGGTTGAGATCAAAAGGCAAATTTCCAAATAAATGACCAGTTAGGAAGTTTCTCTGTCGAGAATGATGCAGGCAAGAAACAAAAAGGACCTAGCACCTCACAGCGCTAAGTCCTTTGTATTTTTGGGGCGATGTATGGGGCTCG
>NZ_DFOZ01000050.1:0-27933 GCF_002377005.1 Limnobacter sp. UBA3528
TGTAGTTGATCATGATGTCTTTTTGCGCCACACCTTTGGACTTCAGGTAGGCTTCAAGAATCTTGTTGGTGGTGCGTGGGTAAACGTAGTCAGTGCCGGCCAAAACCCAACGCTTCACGCCTAGGTCCTTCATTAGGTAATCCACTGCGGGAATAGCTTGCTGGTTGGGAGCGGCGCCTGTGTAGAAAACATTCTTGGACGATTCCTCGCCTTCATACTGCACAGGGTAAAACAAAAGACCATTGAGTTCTTCAACAACAGGCAACACCGATTTACGGGAAACCGAGGTCCAGCAACCAAATATCACATCCACCTTGTTTTTGGTCAGCAATTCGCGCGTCTTTTCTGCAAACAAAGGCCAATTTGACGCGGGGTCAACCACCACTGCCTCCAGTTTTTTACCCAGCAACCCCCCTTTTTTGTTTTGCTCCTCAACCATCATCAGCACGGTGTCTTTCAGGGTAGTTTCTGAAATCGCCATGGTGCCGGAAAGTGAATGAAGCACGCCCACCTTGATGGTGTCTGCGGCTTGTGCCAAGGTGGCTACGGTGCTGCTTGCAGCCAGTGCAAGCCCCAAGGCCAGAATCTTTAATTTCATGGTATGAACCCTCAAATAGGATGAACGGATACGACATTCCTATTTTTGGGCAGCCCGATGCGTTGCGGTATGGGCGAATTGACGCAATCGACTACGTCATTTGACGTAGTTCTTTCTCCAGCAAGCGCAAGGCAATGCCTGCGGCGGCCGTACGGTTTTCCACACCCAGCTTGGGGAACACCTGTTCAAGGTGTTTGTTCACTGTGCGGGGGCTCATGCCAAGAATTTCCGCGACCTCACGATTGGTTTTGCCATTGGCGATCCAGTAAAGCACCTCGGATTCTCGTTCGGTCAACCCAAGCTCCTGCTTCAACAAAGCAGCATTATTGACTCGCAGGCTTGTAGAACCCTCATCGAAAAGTCGAATCAGGCACTGCCCATTGGGCTCACGACCAAGCATTCGCAAACCGACAGGACATGCCAAACCATGCAGGTGCAATTGCATTTGACTGTCGGGAGACTGCGAAATCCAGTGCCGCAATTGCGCTGCAAGCTGAGTGCGTTGCCATTCCATGTCAGCATTGGCCCGGCTTAACAAAGTATGGGTTTGTGGTGTGGCCCAGGTAATCTGGCCCAGCACATTCACGGTCATCAGATGTTGACCAGCATGATCCAATGCAGCCTGTGCGGTGTTACTAACCCTGGCATTGCGCAAGTGGACCTTGATTCGCGCCAGCAATTCGACAGGTTGAACAGGCTTGACAAGGTAATCCACACCACCCACCTCCAAACCCCGAACAATGTCATGCGTATCGTTCAAACCCGTCATGAAAATCACGGGAATGCTGTTCAGTGTTGGATCGGCCTTCAACATCTTGCAGGCCTCGAATCCATCCAGGCTTGGCATGACGCCATCCATCAGGATTACATCGGGCCGAATACGGCTCGCAATCATCAGGGCCTGCTTGCCGTCCAAGGCCAGCAGCACATCCATGCCAGACGACTCAAGCGTGTCATTGATCAGGGTGAGTGTGTCCGGTGAATCATCGACCACCAGGACCACATCACGGCGTTGCTGTTCATTCATGATGCATCCAATTGCTCAGCAAGTTTTTGGAACTGAAAGGTTCTTGCCTGCTCTTTCAATTTGCTCAAGGCAGGAGCAGGAAGTACCTGTGCCAGCTCAATTTTATCCAGCACCTCTTGCACGCCTTTTCGGTAACCCATTTCAGCGCAGACCTTTAGTTCAATCAGCAAGGGATGTGCGGGAAATACGAAATCAGGGCTGCTCCCTGATATTGATTGTTGATTGGCCAAGAGCGGTATTTGCTGGTTGTGCTGTTCATTGATCCATTCCAGTTTCAGGTGATGAGCCAGTTTGTCCAACAACTTCTGATTGTCCACCGGCTTGACCAGATAGTCATCGTAAAGGCTTTTTTCTTCAGGTGCTCTGTGGTGCTCGCGCGCATCCGCTGACAACATCAACACCGGGGCATTCAGCTTTCGCCGCTTCAGTTCGGCGGCCAATTCAAGACCATCCATCACGGGCATATTCACGTCAAGTAGGAATAAATCCACTGTGCGAAGCTCAATTTCCTGATCCAACAAGTCCAGACAAAACTGTCCGTTAGGCGCCTCCAACACGACAAACCCCAGCGGAATCAGCAAATCAGAAAGAAAACCACGCAAGATAGCATCGTCATCCACCAACACAATTGTTCTTCGCGGGCCTGCATAGCCCAAAATGCGCCGGGGCAGATCTGCGGCAAGCTCGGATCGCTGAACCCATGGCAGCATCAAGCTGACGGCGAATCGACTGCCCAGCCCCTCAGTGCTGTCCACTTTCAGGTCGCCACCCATAATGTCAGTCAGCAAGCGAACAATGGTGAGGCCCAACCCAGTGCCAGGCATGTTGGCGGTGTGTGTAGTTCGCACACGCTCAAAAGGTTGAAAAATACGATCCATGTGTTCCGGGGCAATTCCCACGCCGGTGTCTGTGATCGAAAACTCGGCCACCTGGTTTCTGTAACGTACTTCAAACTGCACTTTTCCATGTTCGGTGTACTTCACAGCATTTGACAACAGATTGATTAGAATCTGCCGTAGCCTTTTTTCATCTGTGCTGACACACTCGGGCAATGTGTCCACTACACGGCATTCAAACATCACCCCTTTTTGCAAAGCCTGCAATTCAAACATGGTGGCCAGCTGGGCAATCAATTCGCGTATGCGGACCTGATTCTTGTTCAGCATCAGTCGACCCGCTTCAATTTTTGAAATATCCAGCAAACCCTCGATCAAGTCTGTAAGGTACTGCCCACTGCGCTCAATAATGGCCAGACCTTCCTGGTGCCGCGGCGGTGTGTCTGCCTTGTTAGCCAACAACTGCGCGTATCCCATAATGGATTGCAACGGTGTTCGCAATTCGTGGCTGATTCCACTTAAATACCGACTTTTCGCGTCATTGGAGCGTTCTGCCAATTCCTTGGCAGCCTGAAGTGCACGATCGGTTTCTTTGTGCGCTTCAATTTCTTTCACCAGTTTTCGGGTTTGTCGATTCGACTCAGTTTGAGCCACGAGTCGGCTTTCATGCGCAAGAATAAACAACCACGAAACCACACCCGACACAATCAGCAGAATGAAATACATCATCAATATGGCTTGGGAAAGTAATGCGGATTCTGATGCATTTTCGGGCTTTAACTGTTGAAAAACCAGCGACAGTACCGCAGCATTCACCAGAGCGAGCAAGCCCCACAAGCCCGTGAACCTGCCCAGGCGTGAATTTATTTTTCTTACCCAACGCGGCGACAAGAACATCGATAAAAACTCGATAACCTGGTCGCTTAATCGTGCTTTGGGCTTGCAACTGTCCAGGCAACGTGAATCGAGTGAGCAGCACAAGGAGCAAATTGGATTCTCGTAGGCAGTACAGAACGCCATGTCCTCACGTTCAAATTCGTTCTCGCAAATCACGCATTTCAAGGTCAAGCGGCGATAATTTCCCTTGGACTCGAGATGCAGATTTATTTTCTCTTCTATAATCGGAATTAGCTGATGCGATTGCCGAGCCAGGTAATACTTGCTCCCTGTTAATAAAGCCAGCACGGGAACTGCAACAAAACACACACCCAGCGCTACAAAATGAGAAAGTGTTGCCAATACCGGGCCAAACACACCGAGATAACACAGCAGGCCCAGCACACTGGCCAGTACCATCGAGCCTACGCCCACTGGATTGACATCGTACAAATGTGCACGCTTGAACTCAACGTATGAGGGGCTCAAACCCAGAGGCTTGTTGATCAGCAAGTCTGCGGCCAGTGAACCCAGCCAACTGACAGCAACAATTGCAAAAATACCGAGAATCGCCTCGAGTGCCTGGTAAATGCCAAGCTCCATAAGGATCAGCGCGATGGCCACATTGAAAACCAACCACACGACACGACCCGGGTGACTGTGGGTAACTCGCGAAAAAAAATTGGACCACGCTATGGAACCGGCGTAGGCATTGGTCAGGTTGATTTTCATTTGGCACACCACAACCATCAAGCCTGCTAACACCAGTGCAACAGAAGGCGACTGAGTAAGGTAGGTGAATACACGTTGATACATGTATGTAGGGTCACTGGCCTGAGCAAAGCTGCCGCCAGCCTGAATGGCAAGGTAGGCCAAAAAGGAACCCAGCAACATTTTCAGCAAACCCATGAATACCCAGCCCGGCCCCGACACTATCAGCCAGAACCACCACTGTCTCGCATTGTTTTTGGTTTTTTCAGGCATGAATCGCAAGTAATCTACCTGCTCACCTATTTGGGCAACCAGAGCGAACAACACAGAAGCTGCAGCGCCAAACAACAGCACATTGAAGCTTCCAGCCTCTGGCAAATCGACCGGTGTGTAGCTGGCCCAGTCTGGCAACTGCCGGAACTCTGCAATCACCACCACAAGTAGCGCAGCCAGCTGCAGCACAAGCCAAACCGGCTGAGTACCCACCTGGAACTTGCTAATGGCGGTTATTCCATGAGTAACAATCGGTAACACGGCTACAGCCGCCAGAAAGTACCCAAGAGGTAAAGGTATTCCGAACAAAGCTTGCAAGGCAGATGCAAGAATGGCAGCCTCAATCGCAAAAAAGATGAATGTAAACGAGGCGTAGATCAGCGATGTGATGGTCGAACCCATATACCCGAAACCAGCGCCACGGGTCAGCAGGTCAATGTCCAAACCATGTTTGGCCGAGTAATAAGTGATAGGAAACCCAGTAATGAAAAAAAGCAGGCACACTACCAACATAGCCGCCACCGCATTCACGAAACCGTAGTTCAAGGTAATTGATGCCGCAATACCTTCCAGCGCCAGAAATGCAGTGGCACCCAGCGCTGTGTGACCCACCGTACGAATGGACATGTGTCGCCCCTTGCGGGCAGTAAAACGCAAGGCGTAGTCTTCCAGTGTTTGGTCAGCCACCCACTTGTTGTAGTGGCGGCGAACCTTGAACACCCTTTGGGATGCAGTCATGGGCTAACAAACGGGCTGATTGGCATGTGCAAGCGCGACGCACCACGAAGGTGCGCGCACTACCTTTTAGCCTATTCAAGCAAACCCCATACCAAAGAGCAGCACATGTTACAAATTAACGTGCCAGTATCTGAGCTGGCATGGGAGCCAAAGGCGCTGCCCGTGAACTGCTGCTGGGTTGAACAGGCATACCGTGCAAGGTGACTGAATCAACCTGGTTTTTGAATCGCGGCGTGGGCAAACGTGTGGGCTCATCATTTGCAAAACTCACCATTTGCACACCCAGTACATCGGGTGCATTGTCTTGCAGCTTGTTTTGCCACCAGCATTCAAATACGGCTTTGTCTTGCTCCAACTGCACAATACCGTAGCCATGTTCCACCCATTCCATGAATTGAACATGCTTGTTGCCCAGCATGGTGGCGGTTTCAATGGCGCGGCTAGCGGCCACATGAACAGCAAATGGACTTCCGGGCAAGGCGTTGGCTACGATTTCATCCGCCCCACCCCGTCCCATTGAAGAGGGTGCAAATTCGACTGCGGCTGAAGCTGCGCGCAAGTTAATACCAGGCAAATTGGCCGTTGCAGCCCGCTGAAAACCGGCCGCAATATTTTCTGGAGAGGTTCCCTGCCTCAAAGTGGGCACAGGTGGGGCAACCTGGTAATCATTCAACAATGCGGTTTGATCGTCCTCAACTACATCAGAAATCCAGTTGCCATGCATGTCTCCGGAGACAAACACAGTGCCATTCACGGCGGGCGTTTCTCCACCACCGCGCAATTGCGAAATCAACAAATTCCGTTCGGTGTTGTAATCGTTCCAGCGCACAGGCAATGGCAGCACTGGCGAGCCCACCACATTGGGCACCACCCAAGGCGCGATCCAGGTTTGGTTGTTCAGCACTTTCCACACCACTCCGTCGGCCTCGTCTTGGCGCAGTTGTGAAAGCAGCCAGTCAAATTGAGGTTTTCCAAACAAGGTGGGTGCGCCTTCTGGCAAATGGGAAGCATCAGCCTCCAAGCCATAACCAGGCAAATAACTTTGCGTGTCCAAGGCACGAATACTGGCCAGCGGACCGTAGTTCAAACTGCGGTACACCAGTAAAGGATCAACTGGTGCGGGGTATTCCGTGTCGGGATAAAAAATGAATTCGCCACTGCCATCGGCTTTGACCGGGCGGGACGGTGTCCATTCCCAAAAAGCGCGTGTGGTGTC
This sequence comes from Limnobacter sp. UBA3528, assembly GCF_002377005.1. NCBI lineage: Bacteria > Pseudomonadati > Pseudomonadota > Betaproteobacteria > Burkholderiales > Burkholderiaceae > Limnobacter > Limnobacter sp. UBA3528. Next base: position 6,276 of record NZ_DFOZ01000050.1, read on the forward strand.
TAGCAAGGTACAAGTTGACTCAACACCCTCGGGCAAGGTGGTGGGCAATTCATTGCCAAAGCCTGGGTCGATGTCGTGGTTGTCCCAGGTAATAAACCAAGGGTGTTGCTGGTGCGCGGCCATCAAGTTTGGATCTGAACGAAACAGCGCATAGCGCCTTCTACATTCGTCGATGTTCAACCAGTCGCGATAATCCACATACGCGGTGTCTTCAATGTCGCGTCGGGCGCGTACCTGTTCATCTTCATCCACAAAATCGTAAATGTAGTCGCCGCAATGAATGACCAAATCCAGGTCTTCACGTTTTGCAATTGCACCGTAACCACTCCAGGTACTGGACCAATAGCTGGAGCAGGACACCACGGCCAAGCGAATGGCTGAAACCATGTCTGCGGGTGCAGTGCGCGTGCGCCCTACAATGCTGCTGTGTGGGCCAGTTCTGAATTGATAGTAGTAGGTGGTGGCGGGTTGCAAACCCTGTGCGTCTACTTTCAAGGTGTGGTCATGCTCTGCCACCACGCGCTGTGTGCCTTGGCGCACTACATTTTGCATGTCGGCAGTGGTGCTCACCAGCCAGCGCACCTGCACACCTTGTGGCGGGTATTCGGGCAAGGTAATTCGTGTCCACAAAATAACGCGGTCGGCCAAGGGGTCGCCACTGGCCACCCCGTGTGCAAACGGCATGGCCAACACCATGGGGAAATCAAAACCCGCAGGTTCGAACCCTGGCTGTGGCAAGGCCTGCTCGAATTCATTGCTGGCAATTGGCGCGCCAGTGCCCGGATCAGAAGGCCCCACGGGTCCAGTCGGGTTGCTGGTCACCAGCGAATCGTCGCCCCCGCCGCAGCCTACCAAAGTGCTTGCCGCCATCACTTTCAACACATCCCGCCGCTTCATCCTGCCACCTTTGCTCTGTTCCTCTAGCTTGTACTGCCCAAAGCCCGGAAAGGATTGAAAATACAAAAGAGCAGGCTTACTAGATGACTCGTTTTGATTCTGAAATATGTCAAAAGCGTGGCTAGTCACACTGAGTGCTTTACCCAAACCGTGTGCCCGGTTGCGCAGTATCAAATGGTGCCGCTTTCTACATTTCTACAGGTTTCGCCATGCATCATCCAGCCATTCCCTCATTCAAACGCCGCGCCTTGTTGCGGGCCATGTTTCTTGGTGCTGGTGCTTCGGCCCTGCCATTCTTGAGTGCATGCGGTTCAGATTCCGATGCATCACTAGCCACGGCCACACCCACAGGGCCCAATGAAACCGGGAACCCGCCTGTGATCAACCCGCCGAGTCTTGGGCCTTTGGCCATGGAATTGCCCCTGCAAGCCGGGCCTTTGGCTGGCATTGGCGAATTGGTGGCCACGGGTGTAGACAATATTTTTGCGCCAGCTGGTTTTACCGTACGCCCAGTGGCCAGGCATTTGAGCAACCCTGTGTTGGGTATTCCCGATTTACTGGGATTGACCGGTTACAACTGGCATATGTTTCCGGATGGTGGTGCAGTCTTCCCGACCGAAGATGGCGGTTGGGTGTATGTCTCGAACAGCGAAACCGAAGCACCACAAGGTGGCGTGGGCGCGCTTAGGTTCAATTCACAAGGCGACATTGAATCAGCCTATCGAATTTTGACCGGAACAGCTCGCAATTGTGCAGGCGGAGCAACGCCATGGGGAACCTGGCTTAGCTGCGAAGAAACGCAAACCGGCGTAACCTGGGAATGTGACCCCTTGGGCAGCACGGCAACTGCGCGCGCATTGCCAGCGCTCGGTGTGTTCAATCACGAGGCTGTTGCCGTAGACATGGCCACCAAAACCTTGTTCCTGACTGAAGACGCGGGCGACGGCCGCTTGTACCGTTTTGTGTCGGAGGGCGAGCTACGCCCGGCAGTCAATGGGCAAATGGGCTTGAACATGGAGCAAGGCAAGCTGCAAGTTCTGGAAATTGTTGGTTTTGAAGCCGGCGCTTATCAGGAAGACATTGCCGTGGCCCAACGTGTTCACCGTGTGAAGTGGGTCGATGCGCTTGAACCAGAAAACCCGCAGGCTCAAGTGCGTACACGCACCGCCGCAGCCGGTCTTCCGGTTCCGGGCACCGTGTTCAGGGGGGGTGAAGGCATCTGGATTCAAGAATTCCCGCAGGGCGAAGCACCTGCAGTGAGCGGCGTGGCCAAGCCGATGCGCGCTGTGGTGTTCTTCGCCTGCAAGGGCGACAACCGGGTTTACGCACTGGATATCGACAATGATTTGATTGAGGTGGTCTTCGACAATAGCCAACTGGCTGAAGGCACCGGCTTTGACGACGTTGACAATCTGGTCATCAGCCCGGCTGGCGATGTCATCGTGGCCGAAGATGGCGATGCCATGCGCTTGATGGTGATGATTCCCAACAAGCCCGCAAAAATTCTGCTTCAAATTACCGGTGGTGGCAGTGAACTGGCTGGCCCCGCCTTCTCACCGGATGGCTCACGGCTTTACTTCAGCAACCAGCGCGGCCCCAACCTGCCAGCTTTGCCCGGCCTGCCCAACTTACCGGGCACTGGGGCCACCTATGAACTGTTGATACCGGAAGAATTCCGAACCGCGGTTGATTCCGCTGTGTCGCCCACCTGACACAAGCTGAAGGAACACTCAAAAATATCGGGCTGGCTTGCAAGGACAGTGTAAGCCAAGCCCCGAATGATGCAGACAATACCAAACACAATGATTATTTCGAAGTATGCTTTGGTAAGCATGTATCAATACTAAAAATAGAAGGTTCAACTTGGCCAAACCTGTCCGCAAGTCCAAAGGCAAAGAAGTCACACCCATTAGCGAAGGCGCAAAACTGGTTGATCAGTATTTTGACCACGTGGGTGAAGCTTTTCTTCGCCACGCCCCTGAAATAGACCCTGAAAAGCTGAAAGACTGGCGCCCGAAACTGTTCAGCTTCACCCGCTTGAACCCTTGGTACGGCGGCTTGGTGGGCGTGCACCGCAAGCGGATTGGTGTGGGCAAGGACAAACTGGTGTGGCTTGAAATCGGCAGTGAAAACAGCCCTGCGCTGCTGTTGATGCATGGTTTTGCTGCTGCAAAAGAGCACTGGTTGCCCTTGCTTCCTTTTTTCGCAGGTCAATTTCGTATTTTGATTCCTGACCTTCCTGGTTGGGGTGAAAGCGGTTTTAATCCGGACCGCAATTATGGCCTTGAAGACCAAACAGAACGCCTGCACGACTGGCTGACAGAAATTGGCGTTCACAAAGTGAACGTGGTGGGCAACTCGATGGGTGGCGCACTGGCGGGTCTGTTGGCCGCCCGCTTTCCGGAAATGGTCACCAGCCTGGTATTGATGGATGCGCTGGGCCTGCCTGGCACAGAGGAAACCGACTTCATTCGCGAAGTTCTTCGCGGCAAGAATCGCTTGGTTCCACGCGCCCCGATGGATGTCATGAAGTTGACAGACCTGGTATTTCACAATCGAGCCCTGGCCGCATCTGCGGCGTTTTTCTCTGCCACCGAATTGATTCATCGCAAAGATGTGAATGGCTTTCTGTTTCAGGAAATGCTGAGCCGCCGCCCCGACTACACCAAAGCCTCGTTTGAAGACATTTCAGCGCCCACGCTGGTGATGTGGGGTAAGCAGGACGATGTGCTGCACATCAGTTGCGCTTACGAATTCGAGCGACTGATCAAACGCGCGGAAATGTGTCTGTTTGACGGTGTAGGCCACCTGCCAATGATCGAGACGCCCTACCCCTGTGCACAAGCCATCAAGGAATTTGTGCTCAGAAATCTTTAATTGGATATTTCCCTGTAGGATGTTCGCTGTAAATTGCCTTATTTGTAGCATTTTGCTACAATCAGGGCATTGCACAGTGCATCCCACCGAGGAAATATGCCATGACCAAAGCCTCTTCACCCATTCGTATTCAATCTGACTTGATGAGCAATGCCACCGTGCTGGGCAAGCTCAACCACCGCAGCGCAGCAGAACAAATCGAATACTGGGCCAGCATTGGGCAAAAAGTTGAAAGTGTGCTGGATCCGGAAACGCTGCTGCAAATCAAGGCCGGCTTGTTACGGGTCAAGCTGGAACAGGTGAACGCACCGCCTGTCAGCGCCGATTGGGTGTTTGGCAACCTGGATATGAAACGCACCACTGGTGAATTGAAAGAAGAAGTAAGCCAGAACAAAGTACGTTATCAGGCCAGCAGTACACACCCTGGCCTGCTTGAACAAATCGATGCCAAAGGCAAAACCCGAATCGGTCAGTTTGAAAACGGCCAATTCAAGCCAGTCAAACTGGCATGAAGCAACTGTGGCTGCTGGTGGGTGGCAACGGGGCGGGTAAATCGACCTTTTACCGCACCCAGTTAAAGCCCTTGGGCATGCCGTTTGTCAATGCAGATGACATTGCCCGCGATGTGTTTCCCCAAGCCCCCGAGGAACACAGCTATGAAGCCGCAAAAATTGCCGAAAACCTGCGCAATAGCCTGCTGGAACAAGGCAAAAACTTCTGCTTTGAAACCGTGTTTTCACACCCCAGCAAAATCGATTTTGTCGCCAAAGCCAAAGCCTTGGGCTACCAAGTGGTGATGGTGTTTGTTCACCTCGAACAAAGCAGCCTGAACAAAGCTCGGGTGCATCAACGCATTGAAACCGGCGGGCATGCCGTACCCGACGATAAAATCGAAACGCGAATTCCACGAACTGTGGACAATGTGTTGAATGCCTTGCCTCTGTGCGATGATGTGTGGGTACTCGACAACTCCAGTGCACAAGACCCCTACAGAAAAATACTGCGAATTCAGGGTGGCGACCTGCAGGCATTCGTTCAACCGCTGCCCGATTGGGCCAGTCGCTTCAAAACACACTGAACGAACGGCATTTCGATGAGTCTTAAACAGATCAATTGAACTTTATTGAGTGACGCGAATTCGTGATGAAAACGGCAATTCGACCCCGAACCTGCTTGCTGATGGCCTGTGTGGCTGTATTGGCCGCATGCAGTGCAATCAAACTGGGTTACAACAACTCGGCAAGTTTTGCGCACACCTACCTCACCAGCAAAGTTGATTTTGATTCTGAACAATCCGCGTTTCTAAAAACAAGCCTGAACGAAATTGTGGAGTGGCATCGCAACGCTGAACTTCCAGTGCTTGCCGGCGAATTGCAAGCGGCCCGCCAGGCTTTGGCCGCCCGCAATGGCGTGGTTACCCCCGTGAATGCAAATCAGGTGCAGGCACTGAACCTGGCGATCAGGGCATCGCTTCGGCGCACCGCCAATGAAGCCGCACCCGTGATCGCGAAAAACATGCTGGGTTTGTGGCCCAATCAAATTTCTGACATTCAAAAAGCGCTCGACAAATCGAATGTGGAATACCGTGAAGAACGATTGATGCAAAGCGCCGATCAGCGAGTGCGCGAGTCGGCTGAACGCATGACCGAGCGGTTCGAACGCTGGCTGGGCACATTAACTCCGGTTCAAATCAAACAAATTGAAGCCTGGGCCAGGGCGGAAACCCACAGGGCCGAGTCTCGTTATGAAAAACGGCTTGAGCGACAGCAACAATTCATGGTCTTGGTGAACAAAGCCGCCAACCGCCAAATTGATCAGGCCACATTAAGCCAGGAAATTGCCCGCTTGCTCAATGCCTGGCAAAGCCCCGTCAGTGCCGCTGAAAAACAGGAAAGCGAACAACGGCAAAAGGCAACCATTGGATTGATTGTTAATGTGCTTAATTCGGCCACTGCCGAGCAACGCAACAATGCAGCTGACCGGGCTGCAGGTTGGGCCAAAGATTTCCAGATTTTGACCAGCAACAATTAGCTCACAATTGAATCCATAGGTACTTTACCGAAGTAATAGTTCATCGTGCTCAATACACCTATGGACCATTACCGTGCCTTTTACTGTGCCCCTTGCCCCTCAAAAGAAGCTGATCGCCTTAACTTTCACTGCATTGCTGGTTGCTTGCGGCAGCGAAGACTCCGTAGTTTCCAATAACCCGGGAACAGGTACACCGGTGACTCCACAAGAGACAGCCCAGTGCAACGAACAGTCCTGGTTTGCGGGTGTCACCGAGATTTGTAACGGGGTGCTGGTTTACCGCGATTATGTGTATGACGACTATGGTGCTGACACGGGCTTGCTGTCACCCAGCCCTGCCTTGCTGAACCTGGCGAGCCGTGGCGGGCAGTTGGGCAACCCTTTGGCCAACACCCCAGGTTTGTTGTCGCCCACGGCAGGCGATTCACGCTACCCCGCCGGCGCAGCGAGCACTGCCGACCTGATCGAACTCCGCTTGAGCCGCCAAGGCAACACCTACAGTGCAAGTTTTGAGATGAATGCCCTGTACGAAGCGGGCCAAACCATTGCAGCGATTGCGGTGGACACAGACAACAACCCGGCAACAGGCACAGAAACCCTGATGGGACTGACGGTGCGAGGTGCCGACGCGGTGTATGAATTCAACACAGGAAACCCAGACAGCAACCTGATCACAGGCACCTTCCCTGCACCTGCAAGCAATCCGTTCAAAATGTGGGCAGTCACTGCACAAAGCAACGGCGAAGTCATGAACGTGGCATTCCGAGGTGCAGACGAAGAAGCCGACGCGCAAGGTACTGTGCCCTCGCAGGTATTGCCCAACAAAGGCGATTGGTGGGAGGACAAACAGGCGGCCGCCTTGGGGGCAGGCGACATCAGTCAGTTTTTCGCTGTGGTGGACAGCCGCAAATTGACACCAGGCACCACAGAAAAGGCCGTAGTGGATGCAGGTTTCAGACAACGGGTTTACACCTCGAAATACACGGCGCCCAATTCCACGGGTGAAGGCATGGTGCTGCAGGCCGAATCATCCAGCCCGGAGACAAACAGCCGCTTCTGTGGGCAGTACTTTCACTTCGTGGGCAAGTATCAGCCTTACGGGGTGTACATTCCAAAAAACGGCAACTTTGACGACCAGCGCAGCCTGCAAATGATTATGCATGGCTGCGAAGCCAACCATGCCAGCCAGATCAATCAGCCGGGCATGCAGGCCCAATTTGGTGACGCCCTGGACCGGGTGTTGATTTCGCCATTGGGGCGCGGTCCTTATGGGTTTTACTCCGGCTTGTCGGAACGCGATGCGCTTGACGTGCTCGACGATGCCTTGAACACGTTCAACATTGATGAGGACCGGATACTGGTGGGCGGTTATTCCATGGGAGGCTATGGTTCCACCCGCCTGGCTGCGCTGTACCCAGACCGCTTTGCGGGTTTGAGCAACTGGGTAGGCTTCACCGGCAGTATTTTGAACACTCCCTTGATTGGCGATGTGCTGATTCAAGGTGAAGAGGCACTGACCAGCGCCCTGCCCTTTGCCTTGCCAGTGAGCAGCACAATTGGCGGCGTGGGCAACATCAGCAATTACCTGGGTAATTTGCGTCACATTCCTGGTACTCATTCGTATGGTGCACTCGATGAGTTGGTGCAGGTGAACACCGGGCTTGACTGGGCACTGAAACTGAGCCAAACCGATGGCGTGCTGTACGAGTTTTACATGCACTTGGTGGCAGAACACTTAACCTTGATTGCGCTGGACGAATGGAGCAAAGAGGCAGAATTCACACGCAACTTGAAGCGCGTAAAAAACCCGGGCCGAATTACCTTCAAAACCAATGAAGCATTTGCCTATCCTGAGTATGAGATCAAGCATGACAAAGCTTATTGGCTAAGCCAAATCAAAGGCCGTGCGGAAGGTGACATTGCGATGGATGTTGAAAGCTTTGCCTGCGCACGCAGCACCAGCAACTTTGAAAACGGGCAAACCGCAGGCAATGGCCCTGTGCCCTTTATTCAAACATTCCGCAGGCTTGTGGGCATACCTGTACAGGCTGCCAGCGAGAACCGGTTGACAGCGAACCTGCGCAATGTGGCCTCGATGAGAATTGACACCACTGCAAGTTGCCTGCAAAACGGAGCCGCTTACACCGTGGTGTCCGACGGCCCCGTGGTGCTTAATTTCAGCAACGGCAAAGTATTGAATTTGCCGGCGGGCACCAGCACAGGGAATCTTTAAACCATTACCTGGCAAGAAGGTCTTGCACCTTCTTGCTGCTGTAAAAACGTTGAAGATTGCGGCGCAGGAAACTTTCTGCAACGCCTTCCTTAATAACCAGCAACGCAAGGTCGGGAATGTAATTGTCCAGTTCATCAAGGATCATTTCACGGCTGACACCAATGTCATCAAGCAAGGACTGCAGCGACTGGTCGCCATACTTCTCAAAGAAAAACTCAACACCCAAATCAATACACGACTTCAGGTATTCGGTGTTGCGGAACTCAAGCCAGAACTCATACCCCAATACCATGAATTCTTGAAGGTCTTGCTCGGTCAGGTAATCGCGATAAGCCGTCAGCGGCCATTCACGCACCACATCCCAAAACGCCAGGGCGCTATTCATGGCAGTTTCCCGATACTGCTCATTGTCCAGCGTTTCGTCTACCATCTCCAGCGAGCTTTTAACGCCACTCTCCATCAAGTTGCGCACCCGGTCTTCAAGCCCTTCTGACAAATCAGGCGCCTTCGTACTCAACCATTCACGCACCTTGCGGGTGCTGCTGGCCACAGTAGAGAATTTCATCAGGTTGTTTTGCTCAAACACGTAGCCTTTGAGCACCGTGAAAATCACATCGGACAAAAAATGCCGAAACGGCGTGCTGTTGCGGATATTGGTCACTGCGTGGTCAAGCACGCCATCCTGCTCAAAAATCTTTTCAATGAATTCAGTGGCAATGGAATCAGAGACCACTTCACCAATCCTGGTGGTTCGGCTGGCTGGGAATTCGAAAATCCGATTGGCAATCTCGCCAAACAACTCTGGAATGGCACCACCAATTTCCATCTCAACGGCATAGCGTTGAGCGGTGCCCTTGACCTTGTTTTCATCGACAGCGTCGCGCAGGCGAATGTGCTCCAACCGGTCAATAAGATACCCAACCTCTTCAGCCAGTAAGGCCTGAAACTTTTTACCCTTGAGGTTTTGCAGCCAGAAAGCCACCTCGGCTTCAAGCAATTGCGACGCCAAATCTTTGGGCTGCTCAGCGCTGGTTTTCGCCATGTCTATTCCGATATGTAGTAGTGTTAAATGATTCTAACCTGCTGTATCGAGGTTCCCGTGTTGAAAAAACTGATTGCTTTGCTGTTTGTTAGTGCAAGTGCTCCAGCCTTGGCCCACCTGACCTGGATTGACGTGGGAGAACAAAGCCTGGGATTGTCGACCGGTCACAATTTCCCCGCCAAAGAAATTACTGTCAAGGGTGAATATGTAGACTCTGTAAGATGCGTCGGAGACGATGGCAATGTGTTCGATTTGCCATTCAATGACAAAAGCATTCGCTACGTTTACAAGAAACGCCCCACCAACTGCCTGGCCATTCTAAAAACCAGCCAGATCGAGCTCTCCCCCCGCCAGGGTGCACAGCATTTTGATGAAAACAAAGTAGACAAAGTCTTGGTGAACAAGGTGCTGAACAGTGACAAATTCAGCGAAGAATATTTCAAGGCAGCACAAATCAAACCTGTTGAGAAAGACGGTCATTTGTACAATCCCGACATTGCTCAATTCGTGACGCTGCCAGGCGATTCTTCAACGATTTATGTCTACAAAAACGGCAAACCTTTGGCTCAGCTACCAGTTGGTCTGGAGTATCCCGAAACACCTGTGACCTTGTGGTCGAAAACAGATTCAAGCGGCAAAGTCACGTTGCTGTTGCAACCCAAAGGCAAGGCACTGATTCGCACATTGATCACGGAGGAAATAGGCAACGCTTACAAAAGCCAGTTTTTGTCCGTGATTTTGAATGATGAATAAAAAAACCCCGCAATTTCTACGTTGCGGGGCTATCTAGATCAACTGAGTTTTACCCCAATACTCAATCGGGTAAATCAAACGGTTCATCAGTCTCCGAGGTCGCCAACATCAGGTTACTGACATCGTCAGGCTCCCCAGTTTCTGAAGTATCTCGCAACAGAGCGCCAGCTTCTGATGCATTGATATTTCCGTCGCCTCCTGCACTACCCAGGTTAAAAGGGGAACCATCCCCCCCGCAAGCTGCCAGTGTTACCAGCAGCGCTGCACCGGCGGCCAATCCAAGTTTGCTGTTCAGTTTCATATTCGTCTCCTTACGGTGCCGAGGCAGTTTGAGTTGGCGCTGGCGTGCCCGAGCCCGGCGTGGGCGTACTCAAGAAAGGAAAACGATTCATGAATGGCACACGCGCTTGATCCACGGCATCGTGAATACTCAAGGAAGTATTACCCAATGGCACACTGATTGAGCTGCAATTCGAGCTAAGGTTGGTACCTGGCACTGTGTTCAACCCCAATGCGTTTCCACTCCCATTGGCCACGCACAATCCACCCATCACAGCCACCAGCGATATATCTACTACATCATCAATTGGGCGACGACCATTTGGAAACCCAGCAGCATCACCAAAGGCGAATCCAAGCTTGTTTTGAGAAGCAATCGGAGTGGGTGCTGTTTCTGTGTTCAGTCGCAACATTTCGGAAAGCACCAAATTGGCGGGACGGTTTACACCTTCGATACCAGCAAGGAATACATTCAGCAGATCGGTGCGTGGAAAGTTTGTAGGCGCTGCGCCCGCGTTTCCCGTTTGAACCAAACTAATCAGTTGTGGCAATGTTGGATTGGACACGTAAGTGAGGAACTGACCATCACCGCTTGGCTTGGATGCATTAAAACGGTCTTTGTCTTTCAGACCAATGACCACTTCATTCACCAAAGGCATACCGAGGCGTGAAACCTGTACCCAGGCACCCCCCACTTTTTCAGCAGTTTGATGCCCTTGGGCAGGAACACCGTCACCAATTTGCACTTGACGCACACTGGCGGTGGTCCATCCGCCGATCACGTCCTCTGAGCTGGGGGTCAAACAATCTTTATGGATCTCCAACGCAATACTGGTTACGTTTTTGTCCTGAATGGAATTGACCGCAGCTGCATTTTCGAATGAACGATTGGAAATCACCTCGAAAGGCGCATTCACCAAATCAAAAATAGTACCCAGGTTAACGGCAAAACCTTCCTGTCGCTGGCCTACAAACACACGAGCCTGGTTGGTACCACTGGCACAACCGGGAATTGTCACATTGTGAATGTGCGCATCGGCATAGGCTTGATACGCGGCAGCATTACCCAGAGTTTTTTCACCAATGTAATCCACTGGTTTTTCCAGCGTGGTGCTACCACCACTGGTCTTGGCGGCCAAAGTACGGTTGTTGTTACGCCGCCCGTCTCGTACCACCGTCAGGGTGTAGGTTTCATTCAAATTTAGATTGCTACTCCCGACCGTGTTGACTGGTCCCTGCTGAATCAACGGAATGCTGACCGACTCCGTGCCAATCATCTGCGACAGGTCGCGTAAATTGTTGCGAAAATTAAATTGAAATGTAATCTCCTCTTGTGCATCACCATCGTTGTCGATGTGAATTTCATACAGCGCGCTGGGATCCATCGAGAAATAATTCGGGCCACCATAGCCGTCTTGAAGCGGCTGATAATTGGCGATCAATGTAATGAAGTTAGACCGGTTGGTCTCATAACTGCGGAACATGTAAAAATCAGTTCCGTCTGCTTTCGGAGTGGTGGTGATTGAGGGCGCTTCACGGTGGCTAGAAGCCAAAGCCGCAACGCTGACAACAGCCAAAAGACTGCCCGCTAAAATATTGAATTTAAACTTGTTGTTCTTGGTTGTGCTTGTCTTCCTCTGTGCTTTCATGATGACTCCCTTGCTTCCATTTGGTACTTCTAAAAACTACACTTGCCTAATTACATTTTGAGTATAGGGATCAGTATTTATTATCACAATGACAATTATTGCAATAAATACTATCTTAATAACCTATTCTCTTGTTTACTAACCGTTCAACTGGGTTTTGGATGCGTCAATACAAATATTACGAATTCGTCCTGGTCGCATTTGTGGCCGTGCTGTTGTGTTCCAACCTGATTGGTCCTGCAAAAATTGCTGAACTGGATTTGCCATTGATTGGCACGGTTACCTTCGCAGCGGGTGTGCTGTTCTTCCCTATTTCTTACATATTCAGCGACATCCTGACCGAGGTGTATGGTTATGGTCGCGACCGCAGGGCCGTGTGGGCGGGCTTTGGGGCATTGGCCTTTGCATCTTTTATGGCTTTTACGGTGGTGAATCTTCCCGCCGCATCTTTCTGGGTCGACAAACAAGCTGCAGTTGAAAGCGTGTTCGGCAACACTTGGCGCATTGTGTTGGCTTCGCTGATTGCTTTCTGGAGTGGCAGTTTTATCAATAGTTTTGTTCTCGCCAAAATGAAGATATGGACCCACGGCAAATGGCTGTGGACCCGCACTATCGGCTCAACTGTGGTTGGCGAATTCATCGATTCAGCCTTGTTCTACACCATCGCGTTTTGGGGCATCATGACAACAGACCAGATCATCACCGTGGCGCTGACACAGTATGTGTTGAAAACAAGCTGGGAAATTCTCGCTACGCCACTGACCTACTGGATTGTGGGCAGGCTCAAGCGTGCTGAAAACGAAGATTTTTACGACAGAAACACCAACTTCACGCCATTCAGTTTGAAGGTGTAGCACCTAACACACCCACTCGGCGAGCGGTGATGAAATGGCGTTGCCAATAGGGGCTGAGCAATTTGGCGATTTCAACGCCAGCCCGTGTGGATACATGCATAAACTGATTGTTGCCGACATAAACGCCGACATGCCGGCGTGTGGGACCCGTGCCAAAGAAAAGAAGGTCACCAGAACGCAAATCAGACAGATCAACCCGCTCACCCATGGTCATTTGCTCGCGTGAACTGCGCGGAAGCTGAAGCTGGAATTTGTCTTGAAACAAGGTTTGAATAAAGCTTGAGCAATCGACCCCGTTGGCACCTGTACCCCCGAGTTTGTGACGCGTCCCAGCCCAGTTTGAATAGTGGGCCAACAGCGCATTTTGAATTTCATTGCTGTACGACTGCTCAACTTCAGGCTGATTCAACAAAGACTTCAGGGCAACGGAATCACTGAATGCAAAACCAGGCCACAGCGCAACGATCAACACCAGAAAACTGATTTTCATTTTGTTGAAGCGTGTAACACCGGCCATGCGAATGTTTCCAGACAGGGCGGCAAGCCACATAAGCTGCGGCTTGCCGATTTGAAAAAACCAGAAATTATTTATTGGCAAAGTACTCGTTGGTGAGTTTCACGATGACCGGTGAAAGCAACAACAGCGAAACCAGGTTGGGCAAGGCCATGAAAGCGTTCAAGGTGTCGGCAACCAACCAAACAAAGTCGAGTTGAGTGACCGCACCCACCATGACAAAACCTGTCCACAACACGCGATAAGGCATGGTAATAGCGGTGCCAGCAATAAACTCCCAGCATTTTTCACCGAAATAAGACCAACCCAGAATGGTCGTGAAAGCGAAGAAGGCCAGCGACAAGGCCAGCACATATTCACCCACGCCTGGTAAACCTGTTGCATAGGCGCTGGAACTCAGGGCGGCACCGTTTAAACCACTGCTCCAGACACCAGTGACCACAATCACCAGGCCGGTCATGGTGCACACAATAATGGTGTCGATAAAGGTACCCATCATGCCCACCAAGCCCGATTCAACCGGATTGCTGCTTTGACCAGCAGCCTGTGCAATACCCGCTGTACCCAAGCCAGCCTCGTTAGAGAAAATACCGCGCGCAACACCATATCGAATGGCCAGCATGATTGCAGCACCTGCAAAGCCACCTGTTGCAGCGACAGGATTGAAAGCACTTTCAATAATCAAAGCAAAAGCCGCTGGAACCTGATCAATGTACATGCCCAAAATAATGACCGAAGCGATGATGTAGGCCACGCACATAAATGGCACCACTTTTTGCGCCACTGCACCAATTCGCTTCACACCACCGATCAACACGAAGCCCACCAGCACTGTCATTACGATGCCGGAAATCCATTTATCGATGCCAAAGGTTACATTCAGCACATCGGCAACGCTGTTGGATTGCACCATATTGCCAATGCCAAAGCCAGCCAGACCACCGAACAGTGCGAATGCAAAGCCCAACCATTTCCAGTTTTTGCCCAAGCCATTTTTAATGGCATACATTGGGCCACCCACCTGCTGGCCACGGGCATCAGTCTCTCGGTAATGCACCGCCAACAGCACCTCCGCATATTTGGTGGCCATACCCACCAGCGCAGTCATCCACATCCAAAACAGGGCACCGGGACCGCCCAGGGCAATAGCCGTGGCCACGCCCGCAATATTGCCCGTGCCCACTGTCGCGGCCAGTGCGGTCATCAGTGCAGCGTAAGGGGTAATGTCACCTTTTGCACCAGCCTGAGGTGTTCTGCTTTTCAGAACCCACTTGAATCCCATGCCAATTTTGAAAATGGGCATCAATTTCAAACGAAGCTGCAGAAACAGACCGGTACCCAGAATCGCGATCAGCATGGGAGGACCCCACACGATGCCATTGATTGCGTTAACAAACTGCGTGAGTGCTTCCATGTATTGTTCTCCTTGTTGTGAAAAGCGATGCGCCGATTTGGTGCTGCAATGGCGAATTGCCAGTGTAGTACGCAAGCAATGTGCCCACGACACCTTATTTAACAAATTTCGCAACTTATTACGCACTCCTTGCCCTGTTGTTGACATAAAAAAACCCCGAACCAGGTCGGGGTTTCTCAGAAAAAGTATCGCAACTTACTGTTTCTTTTCGGGCTGCTTCTCGCCGGCTTTGGGTTGATCACCCAGAATCGACTTGGCAGGACAAATTTTAAATGCAGGACATTTTTGACAACCAACAGCAATCGCAATCGGGCAAACAGTCATGGCGGTCCTCGTTTTTAGTCATGGGAAAGTTCCCGCACGCAGTATTGCAGATTAATGCAGCGTTCCGCTAGGGGATTTGTTCAGTTTATGATTCACAAAATTCTGGGCGGCCTGGCGAGCGAAATTTTCTTCTTCGGCAGACACTTCATCAAGCAGCAATTGCAGCTGGTCGGGAATGTCGGTTTCCGGAAAAAGCACCTGGTAAATATAAAGCCAACTCAAAGCCACACCGCGATCCTTCTGCACTTCAACTCCGTCGAGATACAACAAAGACAAACTCAACATGGACAAGGGCGAACCCAGCTTGGCCGCCTCAGTCAAATAGGCCAATGCCAGCGCAGCATTCTTTGCAACGCCTTTGCCATGCAAGTAATACACACCCACATTGTGCATGGCCTGAGATAGGCCGCCCTGAGCGGCCTTGTCAAAATATTTGAAGGCTTGCACAAAATCGGGCTTGTTCGCGCGCTCAAGTTCAAGTGCCAAGTGGTAAGCGGAATTGGGGTCGCCCAAGTCAGCGGCTTGCCGCAGGTATTGCTGGGCTAGTTGCGCATCAGCATCCAGACACCCCTCAACCCCGCACTTATGCATTTGCACCAAAGTCAGTACAGCCATCAACACATTGGCCTGCGCGGCTTGTTGTAGCAAGTCCATGCCACGAGAAAAATCCTGACCACCCAGCTCACCTGACACCAGCAAACGCCCAAGAATTACCTTGGCATCCACTTCCCCGAGAGCCACACCCTTTTCAAGCCATTGCAGTGCCAGGGCGCAATCGTCAGGGCTGCGGTTCTCGGCGTACAAATAAGTAAACGCAATCAGGTTGCAGTGTCCATCCCATTGATTGCTCAATGTATCCAGCAAACGCTGGCGGGCCTGCACCAACTTCTTCTCAACAAAAAGGGATTTGATTTCGTCGGTGAATTCAACTGGAGGCTGGGATTGCATGGCGTGTTAAACGTAAACTGTGTGAATCGAGATCTTACTGAAGAAACATGAACACACCCTACATTGCCGTTCAAATCAAAGAAGATGTTTACACCCAGATGAAGGCGCTTCACCTGCGCGCATCCAAACCCATCAGCGATGAAGACAAAGCACTGGGCGCCGACCTGCTGGCACAAACCTATGTGCAGCTACTCGACACCTGCTTCACTCACCTGCTGGATGAATTGAACAAAACCCAACCCGACAAAATGCTGCAAGACGCTTCGAAGGTAATACACAAGGTGCAAAGCGAGGCACAACATTACATCGGCTGGCTAATAAAGTTCATTGCCAACAAACGCGTGCCGCCAGTGATTCACCACTTTCACGACATGGTTCATCTGTTGAACCTGACTGGCCGAGAACACCCTTACATCGTGATTCCGGTCACTACAATATATGCAGAAAAAGCCAGCGATGTAATGAATGCACTGGCCAAAAAAGACAGTACGCGCATTGAAGAAGGTGTTGAGCTTTTGATTGAAGCGATAGAAACTGCGCTGGTACCGTTGGTGTATACGCCAAAAGACCTGATGGGTTTCAACTTTGTGATCAGCAAAACCATCAACGGTGTGATCAATGTTTTACACACCTTGTTTAAGCACACCTTGCGTAAACTACCCCCTCACATCAAGGTCGAAAGCTACCCCGCCGTCGCTACGCATTTTGAAACTTTCTTGATCAGAAAATAAACCTTAGGTGGTTTGAATGAATTGGTGCAGAAGCGGAAACACTTCGGTTTTCGCGGCTTCACCACGAATCATTTGACTGTGCGAGAAGTCTTTGCTAAACCCTTTCCTCACAGTGCATTCATGCCAGGTTTTGGGACCACCCAAAGCCTCGTAAATTCGCCTGCAACCCCGCGGGGGTGCAACGTCGTCCCGCCCACCGGCAATCACCAGGGAAGGCACTTTGACTTCATTCAATGCCGCCAGGTAATCAAAACCATCAGCCCCCTTCCATCGACCACTCAGGTTCCATTTACACCACTGAACCAGCAACAAGGTGGGCTCCCCCTCGGGCCCGATGGGCACGAGTTTTCTCGGTGTTCGGCCAAACAGACGGGTTAACGTTCCCAAGGCGAGTACCCGCATTTTTTCCTTCAGATTGGGGGCTGCATCGGTCACCTGCGCACCAATCAGGCTCAGGCTTTTGATTTGAGACATGCGTTCGGGCTGCCGCGCCAGCAACATCAAGGCCAGCAAACCGCCACCACTGTGAGAAGTCCAATGCAGTTGTGAATGGCCCGTGTGTTGAACAATGAAGTCGATCGCGACGGGCAAATCGTTCAAGGCGGGATACTCGAAATTTTGTTTGCGGTGCGCAGGCCGGGCCTGGCCGTGCCCGCCCCACTCCAATAACCAGGTATCAAACCCTTGCTCGGCAAAAAAGGCGCCTAGGTGTTCAACCGCAAGCTGGTTGGACAAAGTGCCGTGAGCCACCACCACAGGCAAGCCAATCGGGTTTGCCGGGCTGTAGCGATGCAAAGCCACATGGCCGCCAGCCTGCATCGGAACCAGGTGTGTTTCCTGTTTCATCACTGAATTACCTTGAGCAACGGTTACACCACCGGCTTGGAAATAAATTTCACCACCTTGGTGGCCCAGCTGCGTGGCGTGAAGCGAATACTTTGAGCCATCGTCCAGTTCAAGGCACCGTGAATGTAAACACGCTGATTGCGCTTCATCGCGGCATAACCCTTCACTGCAACATCTTCTGAACTGGGCATTCGTTTGCCTTGCACCAACGCCGACTTCTGCATATTGGCTTCAGCCTGAAACCCCGATGCAGTCGGGCCTGGGCACAGGGTACACACGGCAACACCGCTGTCCGCCAACTCTTCAGCCAAGGCCTCACTGAAACTGAGCACATAGGCTTTTGTGGCATAGTAGGCCGCCATGTAAGGGCCTGGTTGAAATGCCGCAGTTGAAGCCACGTTTAAAATTTTTCCACGTGTGTTCAACAAATCGGGCATAAAGCCGCTGCACAACACAGTGAGTGCTTCCATATTCAGGCGCAGCATGCTGGTGGTGTCTTCGACTGGCGTGTCTTTAAACAGCCCATATGTACCCACACCCGCGTTGTTGACCAGGTAACTGAGTTCGATGCCGTGCGCTTTTACTTTGGTCACCAGCTCGCTGGCCGCATTGGGCTTGGAGAGATCCGACCCAATCACCATCACGTCGACCTTGTATTTGCCCATGTAGTCGGCCGCCAGCTCGGCCAGCTTGGCCTCATTGCGCGCACTCAGCACCAATGAAATTCCATCTTTTGCAAAACACTCCGCCAAATGCAAACCGATACCCGACGATGCACCAGTGACCAATGCCCATTGTTTCATTCCTGTTCCCCTCTTCTTACAAAATCGGCGATTGCCCACAAGGCTTTGTCAGCTTTCTCCACAAAGGCATTGAACATTTGAAAGTTGTGCCACATGCCTTCATGCACAGTGCAGCTTACTTGCACTCCAGCGGCTTTGGCGCGTTGCTCGAGCAATAAAGCGTCGTCCAGCAAAATTTCATCACTGCCTACTTGAATCAAGATGGGCGGCAAATCTTCAAGATCGGCAAACACTGGGGAAACCTTGGGATCAGTTGGCAGCACTTCGCCACAATAAGCCTGCACACCACGCTGCAAAGGCACCACACTCAACATGGGGTCGGCCTTGGCTTTTGATTGAATGGAAGCGGCAGACAATGTCATGTCCACAAAGGGGGAAATCATCACCAGGCCGGCAGGCAAAGGAAGACCTTCATTGCGCGCATAAATGGCCATGGACAAAATATGTGCTGCGCCTGCCGAGTCTCCGACCAAGGTCATGTCTTTCGGCTTCACATCGAGATCCAGCAGAGCCTGATAGGCAGCCATGCCGTCTTCAAGAGCCGCTGGGTAGGGGTCTTGCGGTGCCAATCGGTAATCAATCAGAAACACGCGTGCATTGCAGCGCACTGCAAGTTCGCTGGCCAAGGGCAAATGGGTTTCAAGCGAGCCTGCAAAAAAAGCACCGCCATGCATGTGCAACAACACCTGGTCGGTGTGCGCATTGGCCGGGCGAACCAAAGCACACATACAGGTACCCAGTTCCAGATACTCCACACGGGCATCGGGTCGAACCTTGAACAAGGGTGCGCCGGCATTCATGGTGGCCGCCAACCAACTGAGCGGAATGGGAAGTTTGCCGGGCGCCTTGAACGTGCTGCGCAACGTTGCACGAACAGCTTTCTCGGCCACAAACTGAATCGGGTTCATGAGTGCAGGGTCTCCGAATGTTACAGCGCAATGCAATTTACGCTGTTTTTGTTATTTTCTTCAATATAGCGAATTTGCAGCAGGCCGCAGCACCAACCCACCACCCCACCCTGCAACAAGTTAGACTATTACTTCCAATTTATTAAAAAATCCCGTGAAAACAAACGCTTCCCCAAAACAATTAATTCTCGGCTTGATGTTGGCGGGCAAAGGTCGCCAAGTGAAAGCTGCCCACATCGTACTGGCTTGCAGCCTGTTTGGTGTGTCGGAAAACAGTGCACGCGTGGCCATGGCCCGCCTGGTTGCTGAAGGCCAATTAAAATCCGCTGGCCGTGGTATTTACACGCTGGGCAAACAAGCGGCGTTTACCGGGCAGGATATTCAGGGATGGAGCAACAGGCTCACCGCCACATGCGCATGGGATGGAAGCTTTTACGCCGTGTTCACTGCCCACCTTGGGCGCAGCAATCGCAAGCAGTTGCTGCTTCGCGAGAAAGCGCTGGCACTGTTGGGCTTTCGGGAATTTGAACAAGGCCTGTTTTTACGCCCGGCCAATTTAAAACTAGGCCTGACTGGCATTCAGGAAAAACTGACGGCGCAAGGGGTCGAGAAAAACGTACTCACCTTTGAAATGAAGCCATCCAGCCTTGCGCAAACCAGTCAAATTCAAAAACTGTGGGAGATTCGAAAACTTGAGAGGCTTTACTTAAGCCACACCAAAAAGTTGAACGACTGGATGCAAGGTTATTCACGCATGAAACTGGAAAAGGCTGCAAGAGACGCCTACCTGGTGGGTAGTCAGGCCATTTATGAAGTGCGCCGAGACCCCCTGCTTCCTGCAGAGTGGATTAACGCTGCTGCACGGCAACAATTCTTTGAAAGCGTGCTGCGCTTCGATGAGACAGGCACACGGGTGTGGCGCGAGTTGCAACTGCGTATATTGAAAGACGAGGAAGTGATCTAGAAAAGCATTTCATTACACCTCTTTACTTTTAATTCCACATCTGTAATATTACATCAGCAACTGTCAACGTCATTGATGGTAATGATGCACAAGACTCTGTGGAGGTCGTTATGCGCACACCCGTTTCTATTCACCAGAAAGGTTCGAGCTTTCCGGTACGCCGAATGGATTTCGATTTCTCCGACTTCAACCGACACTTTGTCAACAACGACCCAGCCAGCAGCCACGTGTGGACGGCGTTTCAAGCCTATTTTCCTGAAGGTGAGCAATTTTTTGTTGACTCGGTAAGGGACGCAAAAAAATGGGTGAAAGACGAAGCCCTGTTGAGGGAAATCAGCGCCTTTATTGGCCAGGAAGCCATGCACGGCAAAGAACATCTTGAGGCCAATGCCGAACTGAAACGCCAAGGCATCAATGTGAATGGCTGGGATGCCCGCACACGCTGGGCCCGCAAACGGCTAAACAGCCTACTGTCGGTAAAAGCACGCCTGGCAGGTACCAGCGCGGTTGAACACTACACTGCCGTGATCGCTGAACACATCATGAAAGACAAAGACTTTCACCACATGATTGTCGACCCAACCCTTAAAAACCTGATTTATTGGCATGCCATGGAAGAAAGCGAGCACCGCGCCGTGGCCTTTGACACGCACAAAGCAGTGGGGGGCACCTATGCGCAGCGCGCAGTGGCCATGACGATTGTCTCGATTGGGATTGGCCCAGTGGTGCTGGCCGCCATGCTGAGCTGCATGAAACAGGACGGCGAACTTTACAACTTGAAATCCTGGTTGAAATTCACCGATCTGTATTTCGGTCGCAAAGGGCTATTCCGAAAGATGATTCCCGATTTGTTGAAATTCTACAAACCGGGCTTTCACCCCATGCAGGCCAATATGGATGCGCCCATGAAACTCTGGAAGGAAAGGCTCTCGCTGGTTTAATAAAAAAAAATTTGAACGATTGATTGAATCTGAGTTACATTTCCGTCAGTATCAAAGTTAATCGTTGTAAACATAGGGTCTTTACTCAAGTATTATTCAGTGAGCAGACCCCGTAAAATTTTAAAAACAACCAGCACAAAACTCACGACACTCGAAGCCAGGCGCACAGCGACCCGGCACGTCGGAGCCAGGAGACAGACCAATGGTGTTTTTGCAGCAAAGCTCTCTTCGGAGAGCCTGTGCCGTGGCGTTTTCAATCACGGCGTTTTCGCTTAGCCAGCAAGCATTTGCCGGTGGTACAGCCAACGACAATCAAAGCACGATGGGCATTGCCACGGCCGGCGCAGGCCAGGCCGCTGAAGCCTCGGATGCGTCGGTGATCTTTTTTAACCCGGCTGCGCTGACGCGTTTCAAGCGCATCGAGGTATTGAACGTGGCCAGTATTGCCACCTTCGACAACGATTACACCTCAACCCAAAACAACGACGGTCCCCCCACCGATGACGGGCGTGAAGGCTCCGCAGGTGAGTTTTTCTCCAGAAAGGATGGTACTGACTCAGCGTTGTTCATCCCCGGTTTATTCGTTGCCATTCCGGTCAGTCCCAAGTTGGTGGTGGGTTTCAGCGGGTAATACCCCCTGCAAACAAACG
>NZ_DFOZ01000049.1:0-35216 GCF_002377005.1 Limnobacter sp. UBA3528
GAGGCGTCCATATACGGCAAAAAAGCGGGCCGAGTCTCGGTGCCGGCCATTGGCCGACCGTGGCGGATGAATTCAAACGGGCAGGTTTTCTTGAAGGCGAAGCGATTGGGACATCGCTGCTGATTGAGCATGAACATCACAGGGACCAATTGCACACTAGCGCGCTGATTGGCCGGAGTATGTTTGCTAACCTCGGTGACTCAGCCAACTCGACGGGGTTGCCTGATTCCTCACTGAAAACCGCTTAGTCCCTTTTTGAAGCAAGGCATTCAATTCACCCAAGCCCGACAAAAATTACGGTCGGGTCTTGGGTGTCGCCCGTTGGCGAGCATTGAAGCCTTGGTTCAAACGGGGCGGTTTTCTTGAAGTTCAGAACAGGCAAACCCACTGCCGAGTTGGCGATGAATTGGCAACCGTCGATTTATCGACCGAGTTCGCCTCTCGCAATCACTTCCTTCATGATTTCCGACGTGCCCGCATAAATGGTTTGCACCCGTGCATCAGTGAAGAATCGCGAAATTGGATATTCCTCGGTGTAGCCATAGCCGCCAAACAGCTGCAGGCATTCGTGCGTCAATTTCACCTGCAACTCAGTGGACATCAATTTCAAAATAGAGGCTTCTTCAGTGGTCATGGCACCCAATTTGAACCGCGCTTCACACTGCTTCAAGTACGCTTTGGTCAATTCAAGTTGCGCGCGCAGTTCCGCCATTTTGAAACGGGTATTTTGAAACTGGGCAATGGTGCTGCCAAACGCCTTGCGCTGGGTCACATAGTCCGCAGTAATGGCCATGGCACCTTCACAGGCACCCACCGCTTGTGAACCCAAGCCAAGACGCTCGCGTGGCAATTCCTGCATCAAGTAAATGAAGCCCTTGTTTTCTTCGCCCAGCAAGGCGTTGGCAGGCACACGCAGGTTGTCAAAAAACAGCTCCGCCGTGTCGTTGGAATGTTGACCCATTTTCTTGATGCCCTTGCCTTTCTTGAAACCAGGCAAACTGCTGTCCACCAAAAACAGACTGATGCCCTTGGCACCTTTGCTGGTGTCGGTTTTTGCGGCCAGAACAATCAGGCCACAATGCAAACCGTTGGTGATAAAGGTTTTCGAGCCGTTGATCACCCATTCGTCGCCATCGCGAACAGCATTGGTTCGCATGCCAGCCAAGTCGCTGCCAGCGCCGGGTTCAGTCATCCCGATTGAACCGACGATTTCGCCTGTGACCATGCGGGGCAACCACTGCGCCTTCTGCTCAGCCGTACCCAGGTTGTTGATGTAAGGCATCACAATGTTGGCGTGCACGTTCAGCGCCGTGCTCAGTGAATGCAAATTCAAACGGCAGGTTTCTTCAAGAATCATCAGGGCCACTTCGAATGGTGCACCGGCTGCGCCAAATTCTTCGGGCATGTCAGGGCCCAACATGCCGGCGGCACCCAGCATCAGCCAGGTTTCCTTGGGCATCCAGCCCTCTTTCTCCCACTGGTCGTAATGCGGAATCACTTCTTTTTCAAGACAGCGCAACAGCATGTCCCGAAACAAGGTGATGTCTTCATTTTCAGCCATTTTGAATTGGTCTGCTGTACCCATGATGATTCCCTTTTTCAGATGCTTCTATTACTTCGCCTGCATGCGGATGCTGCCATCAATGCGGATGGTTTCACCGTTCAGGTAATTGTTTTCTACAATGCTGACGCAAAGGCGGCCGTATTCGGCAGGAGCGCCAAAACGCTTGGGATTTTGAACCATGGCAATCAGCGGTTGACGGTATTCTTCGGAAACGCCCTGCATCATCGGTGTATCGAAAATGCCTGGGGCAATCGTCATGACACGAATGCCGTAACGGCCCAAATCGCGGGCCATGGGCAAGGTCATGCCAACCACACCACCCTTGCTGGCTGAGTAGGCCGCTTGGCCGGTTTGGCCGTCAAATGCAGCAACAGACGCCGTGTTGATAATGACGCCGCGCTGGCCGTCTTCATCGGGTGCGTTCTTGGCCATGGCTTCAGCGGCCAGGCTTGCAATGTTGAAGGTACCAATCAGGTTGATGTTGATGGTTTTTGCGAAAGCTTCCAAAGGCAGTGCCTTGCTGTCGCGGTCCAGCGTTTTACCAGCGGTGCCCACGCCCGCACAATTCACTGCGATGTGAATGGCGCCAAACGCAGCCATGGTTGCATCAATACCCGCACGGGCTGAACCCGCATCGGCCACGTTCACTTTCTGAAAAATCACTTTGCCGGGGTGTGCGGCTTGCGCGGCCTTACCCGCCTCTTCGTTCATGTCGAACACGGCCACTTTCGCACCGGCAGCCACGAATTGTTCGACTGTTGACAAACCCAAGCCAGACGCACCACCGGTTACCACTGCCACCAAGTTATTCAGATTCATTGAAAAGTCTCCAAAACTGCTGTTTTTATGAAATAAATACTCCATTACCCGGAAGGTTAACGCAGAAAAGACCTGCACGGTGGAGGATGAATTCGAACGAACGTTCGTTTTTAATCTTTGATAAGAATTTCAACGCCCTTTCTTTAAATCTACATTTAAATAACGCCAGAAATCGGCAGCCACCGGCGAAGGTCTCTTGCCGTTGGGCCGCACTGTGTACCAGTTCGCGTGAATGGGAAAACTTTGCACATTCAGTATTTGGAGGCCATCGGTCGCCGAACCAGCATTTAAAGCGTGTTCTGACAAAACTGCCAAACCCATACCGCCTTGCACAGCCTGTTTTATGGCCTCATTGCTACCCAGTTCGAGCCGCACCGTGGGCTCGAAACCCAGGCTTTCAAAATGAGAATCGCACGCCAGGCGGGTTCCTGAACCCCTTTCCCGCAAAATAAACGGGTAGCGCGCCAATTCGGTGTGCTTGATACGCTTGCGCTGGGTTAAGGGGTGCTCAGCGGGTGCAACCACCTGCAAAGAATTGGTCATGAAAGCCCGGGCCTCTACGTCAAGATTTGCAGGTGGTTTAGACATGATGTAGAGATCATCCAGATTGTGCTCAAGCCTCTGAATAACGCCATTGCGGTTCAACACCTCCAGGGCAATTTCCACCTCTGGGTACTTTGCACAAAAGTCGCCCAGCAAGCGCGGCACAAAGTACTCAGCCGTGCTCACTACAGCCACGGTGAGCTTGCCGCGCCTGAAGCCTTTGATGTCATCAATACGCTGCTGAAAGCCTTCAAGTTCAGCCAGCATGGCGCGGGCTGTTGTTTCCAGCTCAAGGCCGGCGGGTGTCAGGTAGACCGCTTTGCCGATGACCTCGTACAAAGGCAAACCCACCGATTCGGCCAGCTCCTTCATTTGCATGGACACCGTGGGTTGGGTGACATGAAAATGCCGCGCAACCGCCGTGATGCTTTTAAATCGGGCCAACGCTGTGAACAGGTGAAGTTGCCTGAGGGTCAGGTTCATGCTTAAAAGCCTCGCTATTACATAACCTTTTGATGATGATATTTTCTTTTTTTCTGATTTTACATGATTGTTCATTGTGAATAGCATGGGCGCACTTTCAACATCCCGTGCATCATGAATAACTTCACCGACCCCGCCATTCTGTTCTTCCTCCTGGGTATCTTCAGCGGACTAGTCAAGTCCAATCTTGAAATTCCGGCACAGGTCAGTCGGTTTCTTTCCCTGTACCTGCTGATGGCCCTTGGCCTGAAAGGCGGCTTTGCCCTGCATGACTCGGGATTCAATACGCAAGTGCTGGGTGGTTTGGGAAGTGCTGTTGTACTGGCTGTTCTGGTGCCTTTGATCAGCTACCCAATCTTGAAGCGCTGCATTTCCGCTTTTGATGCAGCCGCAATCGCAGCAACCTACGGCTCGGTCAGCGCAGTTACTTTCATTACCGCTGTGCAGTTTCTGGAAAAATCTGACATTGCCTACGGTGGGCACATGGCTGCCGCCATGGCTTTGATGGAATCGCCCGCCATTATTCTGGCAGTGCTGTTTGCCAACATGGCGCGCAAACAGGGCCAAGGCGTCAATCCAAACGCGGTGCCCGGAAAAGGCTTTGCCCACTTGCTACAAGAATCGTTCACCGAAGGTGCACAACTGTTATTGTTAGGTGCCATGCTGATTGGCTACATGAGTGGCGCTGAGGGCAAACAGGCCATGCAACCCTTCACTGGCGACTTGTTCAAAGGAATGCTGGCTTTCTTCCTGCTCGACATGGGTTTGACCACAGCCAAACACCTTCCAAAATTAAAATCGGTCTCGCGCTGGATGATTGCTTACGCAGTGATCGCACCCATTGCACACGCCACCCTGGCCTGGCTTTTGGCCAAGGCCACAGGCGCCAGTGTGGGCGACACGGCTTTGCTGATGGTGCTGGCCGCCAGTGCTTCTTATATTGCTGTTCCTGCGGTGGTGCGTTATGCGATCCCCGAGGCAAACCCCAGCCTTTATGTGGGGCTTTCGCTGGGCATTACCTTTCCGTTAAATATTTTAGTGGGTATACCGGTATACGTTCAGTTGGCGGGCTGGTAAGCGGGCTAATCACAATGAGTGAATAGAAATCACTGAATTTGAACTCCCATGGTCGCTGGCTTACGCTTTTGCTCTTGATTTCATGGAGCCAACATGCCAACCAAAGCCATTTGTCATTATTTTCATCGAGATATCATCATTCCCACGCTCAAAACAATGAATATGGGAGGCGAAAATATCTCTGAACTATTACTTGGAACAGCATTGGTTGAAAGCCGATTAACCTGGCGAAAACAGATGGGAAATGGACCGGCCCGCGGCTTGTATCAAATGGAAATGGCAACGCATGACGACATTTGGAACAATTATCTCAGCTATCGTAAACCTCTTGCCGACAAAGGTGTTGCAATTCAAAACAAGCCACAAAGCCAACTCGGAAGAGGAGCTTATTAACAACGATCTGTATGCAACAGCCATGGCACGCATACATTACGCCCGAGTGAAAGAAGCAATCCCTGCCACGGGAGACATTGTAGGCATGGCCAATTACTGGAAAAAATACTACAACACGATTTTAGGCAAAGGATTCCCCGACAAATATGTTGAGGTGTGGAATCAAACGGTGGGGGAGCTGGTTTGTGATGTTAAATAAATTCGTAGCTCTCACAATATTAGGTAGCACACAGATACCTTCACTTTCGGCCGAGCAAATTCAGTTTATCGAGGGCCCTACAATTTATATTTCTGAAACGAACGGCCTGAAGGTCAATCAAGATGCCCACACCACTTTTGAGTCTTTTGTCAGAAACTGGTCGCAGTTTGAAATACTGATCGATAAAAACCTTTTTCCAATCAAAGCACCCAATTGCAAACAAACAATTCAGCTCCGGTTCAAAGGCATCGAACCAATAAAAAACGAAACTAACCAAGTTCAAAAATCTCGATGGGAATTACTGGAGCGACTAAGAACAAACAATATTGAAGACACAACTCCAGTGTTCCTAAAGATTGACACTAGGCACTACATCAACAGGTCGACCAACGGAAAATATACCCTTGAATATTGCAACGTATTTGTGGAATAAGTTTTCTAGTCATCACCCAACAACTCAATTCCATCGAGTTCACGGGCGCACACTTCACGCATCACCGCCACAAAATCAGCGGTGTAGTGCTTACCGGCAATCGCTTTGGGCAAAGCTGCATACAAGGTCGAGATCAAACCCTTTCTACCCAAAGGCACTTGGGCCACATAACCGCGGTCCACGTAGCCTTTCACCGCCCAAGCTGGCAAAGCGGACAGCCCGCGTTTGCTGGCCACAAGTTGAAGTAGCGCCACGGTCAGTTCACTGCTGCGGCGTTTCACCTGCACACCCGCGGGCATCAAAAAATGCTTGATCACGTCCAGCATGTCGTCGGGTACCGGGTAGGTTAACAAGGTTTCACCTGCAAAATCGGATGGCTTCAAATACGCACGCTTGGCCAGTTTTGAATCCACAGGCACCAGGCCAACCATTTCAAACCGGAATAGCGGGAAGGAAACAATGCCCTCTTCCTCGCAAAGCTCGGACACAATTGCCAGTTCCGCATCGCCTTTGTGCAACAGCCCCACCGGGTCTGCATGAAAACCGGAAACAATGTCCAGTTCAACTTCAGGCCACCGGTTACGGTAGACGTCCATTGATGGCATCAGCCAGTCGAAACAGGTGTGGCATTCAACGGCCACCCGCAACGGGCCGCCCGCGCCCTGCTTCATTTGCAGAATATCTAACTCGGCCTGGTCAACCTGCCCCAGCACCTGGTCTGCAAGCTGTAACAGGCGTTGCCCAACCACGCTGAAGCGGCTCTGGCCACCTTGCTTGTACACCAGTTCTTCACCGAACCAGTCTTCAAGCGCCTTGATTTGATGTGACACCGCGCTTTGAGTAATGCACAGCACATCGGCCGCGCGGCTCAGGCTTCCTGTTTGCTCAATGGCTTGTAGTGTGCGCAGGTGGCGCAGTTCAAGAATGGTTTTTGACATGAATACAATTCACTATTTTCGATAATATTATTCGTTTGAATAATACCCTGTTTATACCGATCATGATGTTTTAATTAATACACAAGAAGAAACACCATGATTAAGACGCACACCCTTGGATTTCCCAGAATCGGTGAAAACCGTGAATTGAAGTTTGCGCTGGAAAGCCACTGGCGCGGAGAAACCACTGAGGAAGAATTGCGCGCAACCGCGCACGAATTGCGCCTGAAACACTGGCAAGCACAAATTGATTCCGGGCTTGATTTCATCACTGTAGGCGACTTTGCTTTTTACGATCAAATGGCAGACCACATTCAATTGCTGGGTTGCGAGCCCGCACGTTTTGAGTTCAAGGCTGAACAATCGAAGC
The DNA here is from genome assembly GCF_002377005.1 of Limnobacter sp. UBA3528. NCBI lineage: Bacteria > Pseudomonadati > Pseudomonadota > Betaproteobacteria > Burkholderiales > Burkholderiaceae > Limnobacter > Limnobacter sp. UBA3528. The sequence continues at coordinate 6,820 of NZ_DFOZ01000049.1, forward strand.
TGCAACGCTACTTCACCATGGTTCGTGGAAAATCAACCGAGAACCACAGCTGCGCCCATGTTCACGAAACCTGGGCACTGGAAATGACCAAATGGTTCGACACAAACTACCACTACATGGTGCCAGAGTTCACTTCAAGCACGGTGTTCAAAGCGCATACAGCAAGCCTTGTAGAGCAAATTGAACAAGCCAAAACCTTGAATCATCCCATCAAGGTCAGCCTGATCGGTCCACTCACTTTTCTGTATCAGGGCAAAAGCAAACAGACTGGTTTTGAGCAGTTCGATCTACTTGAAAAACTGCTGCCTGTGTACGGACAAATTCTGGCTGAACTTAAAGCACATGGAATTGAATGGGTGCAACTGGATGAACCTGTATTGGGACTGGATTTGCCCGGCAATTACCTGGCGGCCTTCGAGCGCAGCTACCTGCAACTGAAAAGCAGCAGCATAAAAATTTTGCTGGCCACTTACTTTTCAACCACGCAGGGGCACACCAGCCCTGTGTGCAAACTGCCTGTGGATGGTTTGCACATTGACTGCGTGCGTGCCGAAGAAGACTTGCCCTTGGTACTGGACTGGCTACCCAATTACAAGGTGCTGTCCTTGGGTTTGATCGATGGACGCAATATTTGGAAAACTGACCTGGAAGCCGCACTCAACAAAATAAGCAAAACTTTTGATGCTGGCAAAGGTGAGGTATGGCTCGCACCCAGTTGTTCGCTGTTGCATGTGCCCTACCGGTTCAACAACGACACCACCGTGAATCCGCAGGTATTGCCCTGGCTGGCCGGCGCGATTGAAAAGCTCGAAGAACTTGAACTTCTGAAGCAGGCCGCCAAAACACAACTACAAGGCAAAACACTGACAGGTGCTTTGGCCACTTTGTGGAATGAGCACCAAACCACAGTAAAACAGCGCACGCAAAGCCCGCTGTTGAACAATGCAGAAGTCAAGGCCCGCCTTGCAGCACTGGCCCCAACCGCTGACCAACGTGGCAGCGAATTTGCCATTCGCCAGCAAGTGCAGCGCGAGCGCTTTAAGCTGCCTGCCTTCCCGACCACCACAATAGGTTCGTTTCCACAAACCAAAAATATTCGTAACTTGCGCGCACGGTTCAAGAAAAACGAAATTGACGAAACCACCTATTGGCAGCACATTAGCCAGGAAATTCGCCAAGCGATCGAGTTTCAAGAACGGATTGGGTTGGACGTACTCGTACATGGTGAAGCCGAGCGCAATGACATGGTGGAATATTTTGGTGAGCAATTGGAAGGCTTTACCTTCTCTGCCAATGGATGGGTACAAAGTTATGGTTCACGTTGCGTGAAGCCACCCATACTGTTTGGCGACGTGGCCCGCCAAAAAGCCATGACAGTGGATGTCGCCCGCTTTGCCCAAAGCCTGAGTGAAAAACCCGTGAAAGGCATGCTGACTGGCCCTGTCACTATTTTGCAATGGAGCTTTGTGCGTAACGACCAAGCTCGTGCGACCACAGCGCTTCAAATTGCCCTGGCCATTCGTGATGAAGTGGCCGACCTTGAACAAGCCGGCATTGGCATGATTCAAATTGACGAACCCGCCTACCGCGAGGGCTTGCCTTTGCGCAAAGCGCGTTGGGATGATTACCTGCAATGGGCCAGCAAGGCATTCCGCATTTCGGCAAGCCCCGTGCGAGATGACACGCAAATTCACACGCACATGTGCTATTCCGAATTCAACGACATTCTGCCCGCCATTGCAGCCATGGATGCCGATGTAATTACCATCGAGACCAGCCGCTCCGACATGGAATTGCTGCGCGGCTTTGGCGAATTCCATTATCCCAATGAAATTGGCCCGGGTGTGTATGACATCCATTCACCCCGCGTGCCAGGCCAGGATGAAATTGTTCGCCTTATTCGCAAAGCGGCACAGGTTATTCCCCCCGAAAACCTGTGGGTGAACCCCGACTGTGGCCTTAAAACCCGAGGCTGGGAGGAAACAGAGGCTGCTTTGGCCATGATGGTCAAGTCGACTCAAGTGTTGCGGGATGAACTTCACGCTGAAAACAGGTCTGAAAAAACTGCAGCATAATTGCTGAGCTGGGGTGTAAAACCCCCGTGGGCACGGGAAAATAGGCGCAATAACACCTATTTTCCCGGAGACCCCACACCATGAACCACGACCCCATCGTGATCGTATCCGCCGCTCGCACTCCAATGGGCGGTTTTCAGGGCAGCATGTCTGGCTTTACGGCCAGTGAACTGGGTGCTCACGCCATTCAACAGGCCGTGTTGCGCGCCGGGCACCCCACCCTCTCAGAAAAAGTCGATGAAGTCATCATGGGTTGTGTGTTACCAGCAGGCCAAGGGCAAGCACCCGCCCGCCAAGCTGCGCTCACTGCCGGTTTGCCATTGAGCAGCGCCTGCACCACCATCAATAAAATGTGCGGTTCCGGCATGAAAGCCATCATGATGGCGCACGACAGCTTGTTGGCTGGCAGCACCCAGGTGGCAGTGGCCGGCGGCATGGAAAGCATGAGCAACGCACCCTACCTGCTGCCCAAAGCACGCGGTGGCATGCGCATGGGGCATGGGCAAGTGATGGATCACATGTTTCTCGATGGCCTAGAGGATGCTTACGACAAAGGCAGGCTGATGGGCACCTTCGCAGAAGAATGCGCGGACCAGTACAGTTTCACCCGCCAAGCGCAAGATGAATTCGCCATCCGCTCACTAGCTCGCGCCAAACAAGCCACTGAAAACGGCGGCTTTCAATGGGAAATTGCCCCCATTGAAGTGGCCAGCCGCAAAGGCACTGAACTGATCAGCACTGATGAGCAGCCTTTGAAAGCCGACCCAGCCAAAGTACCTACCTTGAAACCTGCCTTCCGCCGTGAGGGCGGCACAGTGACGGCAGCCAACAGCTCATCTATTTCGGATGGCGCTGCCGCTGTGGTCATGATGAAACAAAGCCATGCGGAAAAACTTGGAATCAAGCCCCTTGCGCGCATACTGGGGCACAGCACCCATGCGCAAAAACCCAGCTTGTTTACCACAGCACCCGTTGGTGCGTTACAGGGGCTGTTTGCAAAAACTGGCCTGACTGCTGCACAAGTTGATTTATTTGAAATCAATGAAGCGTTTGCGGTGGTGACGATGGCGGCCATGGTTGACCTGAACCTGCCTGCTGACAAAGTAAACATTCACGGTGGGGCTTGTGCCCTGGGCCACCCCATCGGAGCCAGCGGCGCCCGAATTGTATGTACTTTGATTGGCGCATTGAAAAAGACAAATGGAAAAATCGGCGTGGCCAGCTTGTGCATTGGCGGCGGTGAGGCCACAGCGCTGGCCATCGAACTGATGTAACAAAAAATATCGCGAGACGAAAATATGGAAAGTGTTGTTTACTTTTTACTGGCTGCTGCCCTGGCGGTGCCCCTGTTCAAGAAATTGGGCCTGGGCGCAATTTTGGGTTATCTGGCGGCCGGTGTAGTCATTGGCCCGCAGGTGTTAGGGCTGATCGATGACCCGGAAAAGGTACTGCACTTCTCTGAAATTGGCGTCATCTTGCTGTTGTTTGTGATTGGCCTTGAACTGGAACCCGCAAAGCTGTGGGCCATGCGAGCCCAAGTGCTGTTGCTGGGTTCTGGTCAGTTGCTGATCACTGCGGGCGTTATTTACGGCGTACTGGCCTTCATGTTCGAGATGAACAGCAACGCGGCCTTGGTCATTGCCTTGGCCTTGGGGCTTTCATCCACAGCGTTTGCCATCCAATTAATGGCTGACAAAGGTATTTTGGGCAATGAAGACGGCAGGCGCGGTTTTTCCATGTTGCTGTTCCAAGACCTGGCAGTGGTTCCAATTCTATTTGCCGTGCAGGCCTTGGCCCCCATTGAGCCGGATACCGATCCCGGCCAGTGGTGGCTGGCACCCGCCGCCATTCTTGGCTTGATTGTGTTTGCGCGTTTCCTGATCAACCCAGCGCTACACTTTCTATCGCGCTATGGCGGGCGGGAAATCATGACCGTAGTGGCCCTGCTGATCGTGTTGGGCGCTGCCGTGGTCATGGAACATGCCAACCTGTCCATGGGCTTGGGTGCGTTCATGGCAGGCATGATGTTGGCCAACTCATCCTTTCGCCATCAACTTGAAGCCGACGTAGAACCCTTCAAAGGCCTGAGCCTGGGTCTGTTCTTCATCTCGATCGGCATGACACTGAATTTCGGTTTGCTGATTGACTCACCACTCACCGTGATGTTTGGCACCTTGGGGCTCATGGCATTGAAAGCACTGGTCATTATTGGCTTGGTGATGCTGGCAGGCGTGCCCTTTCCGCGCGGGCTGATGCTGGGCCTGATGCTGTGCCAAGGCGGTGAATTCGGTTTCGTGATCATGGCCCAAGCCATGGACCTTCGTTTGTTGGGTGAAGGAACGGCAGGCATGGTCAATTTGATGATCGGTATTTCAATGGCCCTGACCGCACCTGCGGTGTTGTGGTTTGAAAAATTCACCGACAAACAGATTGCGAAAACTCCCGAGAATATTGAGAAGTTTGACACCAGTGAATCAGAAGCGCTCATTCTAGGCTTCGGGCGATTTGGTCAGGTCACTGGCCGTATTCTTGCAGCCAATCAAATTCGTTTTACGGCGCTCGATAAAAACGCAGAGCACATTGAGTTCGTGAAAAAGTTTGGCAATCAGGTGTATTACGGCGATGCCTCTCGAGCCGAGGTTCTGGAGGCCGCGGGTATTTCAAAAGTGCGTACCGTGATCGTTGCGATTGATGACCCAAAAATGTCGCAAGCCATTGTCGAGTTCATTGTTCATCACTACCCGAAAATCACCATCATCGCCCGTGCGCACAATCGAAACGATTACCTTGCATTGAAAGCTGCAGGTGCACATTCCGTGGTGCGTGAACTTTTCGCGGGCGCGCTGGAGGCAGCCACCGAAGCACTCCACGCGCTGGGCTACAGCGACGGTCAGGCTATGCAAAAAGCGGAAACATTCAAGCAGCACGATGAAAGCCTGCTGAACAAGCAGGCCAAGGTGCTGGGTGATAGCGAGAAAGTCATTGAAATAGGTCGACAGGGGCGCGAGGAACTCGAGGCCATCTTCCAGCAAGATCAACGGGCAGCCAACAGAAGCTAAGATGGAAATTCTTCAATTTTTCAAAGACCTCGAACCCACGGTTGAACAGGTTTTCAATTTTCTGGAAGGCCGGCTTGGCAAGCTAATCCTGTCCATCGCGATTCTAATGCTGGCCACCACCATCAACCGCTTGATGCATTGGAGGCTATTGCGGGAAACAAAGCTCACACCGCCGCAAACGGGCAATGTGCGGGCCACTTGGGTTAGGCGCAAGAACATTGTCTGGGTCACCGGTCTTTTGTTGGTACTCGCATTGTGGTCTGGCCAAATTACAGGTTTTCTGATTTCTCTGGCTGCCATTGGTGGTGCCCTATTGATTGTGAGCAAGGAATTTATTCTTTGCCTGTGGGGTGCCTTGGTTATTTCCTTGAACAAAAGCCTGAAGATCGGCAGCACCATTGAAGTTGGCCAATTCACGGGGCAACTGGTAAATACAGGCTTTGTAACCTTCGAATTGGCGGAAATTGGCCCATCGAAAAAACAAACGGGTCGCCTGCTTTCTTTGCCCAACAGCCTGGTATTTACGCAGGCCATGAAAAACCTCTCGGTGTATGGCTCATACGGCATACATCTGATCGACTTTAACTTCGACAAGTCCGTGAAAATTCAGGCTGCCGAAACACTTGCGCTTAAACTGGCCAATGAGGCGGGCAAGCACTGGATAGAAGAAGCCGAACGTCATTTCTCGGCTGTAGAACGCGACAACTTTGTGGATTTACCCAAAGCAAGACCCGAGGTATTTTGGGCGAGCATCGACGAAAAATGCTTGCGCATGACCTTGAGGTTTGCTTGCCCGCTCAACAAGCGGGGGCAACTCGAAAAATCAATCGTGAAACGATTCTGGGTAGAGTACGGCGAGTTGAGCACTGTTCAAGCAGAACCTGATTCCAAGACAGATTGAACCAGACGTGCCCGGTTTTGGTCGGGCATCAACTCAAGGGCGCTGCCTAAGCCCAGAAAACGCTCGCATTCTACTGCCGGCGACACCAGGTAACCTTGAACATAGTCGACACCAAGTTCTTTAACTTCTCTCAGCGTGTGCAAATCCTCTACCCACTCGGCCACACATTTGCAACCCAGGTCATGGGCCAAGCCAACAATTGCGGTAACCACCGCATGGCTTTCTGTGCTGTGGCAAATGTTCTTCACAATCGATCCATCAATCTTGATCACATCAGCGTGTAGGTCCATCGCATATCTGAAATTGCTGTACCCCGCGCCGAAGTCATCCAGTGCAATCCGCACGCCCAGACCTCTCACCTGTTCAATGAAATTTTGAACTGCCTGAAGATTGATCACCGAACCGACCTCTGTAATTTCCAGACACAATTTCGAGGCATGTTGCTGATGCGCCCGAATCAAGGCCAGTGTGTCCTGAAGAAAAATTTCATCATTCAATGAACCAGGCGATACATTGATACTCAACACGCTCAACTTGTTCAAATGTTGGGCGTGTTTCGCCAGAAAATCGAGTGTATGGCTCAACACCCAGTTGTCCAAAAATGCGGTGTGCCCACCTCGTTCGCAAGCTTCAATCAAAAAGCCTGCTGACCCCAGCTTGCCATTTTCGTCTTTGATGCGTAACAAGGCCTCGGCATACAAAGGACCGTTGCACTCATTCAAGGCCAGTATGGGCTGCCACGCGAGGGTTAGGCCAGTGGGCAGTTTTTGATCGTCAAGCCGGCGAATGGTCCGGGATTGATCAAGCAGACTGCGAGTCTGATTTTGTTCAAAAACCACGCGCTCTACCTTGCTGTTGCGCTTGGCCTTGAGCTTGGACTCTCGCATTGACATCTCAACCGTTTCCATGACATCGAGCACATTGTCAACCAAGCCCTGAAACACCAGTGTGGCCAGTACGGTGGTTTGAATACATCGACCATCAAACTGAAAAGGCACGGAATCAAGCCGATGTAAAAATGCATTGAAGGCTTCTTCTGCCCGTTCAGTGTCGTTCGGGTGGATCATGATTGCGAACTGGTCAATATGCAGGCGTGATATCTCGCCATGCGTATTCATATGTCGATACAACTCGGTATGAAAGGCTTGCAGTAACTGGTCCGAAACGGCAAGACCGTATGCGCTGATCAATCGGGAGAACTGCTGAATCTCCACACAGAAGAAGGTGAAGCTGGCGGTGCGCCTGTTCAGTTTGTTGTGAATGATATTTTGCAGTCCTCGTCGATTCAGGGCACCAGTCAATTCATCATGCGTGGCTTGATATTGCAACGCCAATTCTCGGTCTTTTCTCGCAGTGAAGTCTGCAACAACCCCAACCAATTCCCGATGGTCGCGACTCACCACCAATTCATACCAACGTGTTTGCCCCTCAGCGCTCACAACAGGCAATTCACGCCGAGACGATTTCCCTGGTTGTTCCAGTAAATTAAACAAAGCAGCAAGGCGCTGTGATTGAAGAAAGTCGAGGGTTGGTGTTCCTTCGCGGTTCAGAAAAAGATTGGTGAACTGCTTGTTAAAGTGGATCAGTTCACCATGGCGAGTACAAGTGAACATGGCTGAAGGTGCAATATCAAAAATACTCTCCAGACGCTCGTGAGCCTGTTTGATTTCCTGCGCAGCCTGTTGCTGCTGCCATTGCGTTTTCCTTAGAAACTCGGCCAAGGCAACGGCAGTCATCACACTGGCCAGCACAGTGACTGAAGCACTGTTGAAGTACTGCAGCAAGAAACGCTGATCAAACCAGGCTGACAACACTTCAGCCACGGCACCGGTCAGGGAAATCAACATTGCTGCAAGATAGTAAATGGCCACTCGGTCCCGTTTCTCCAGAAAATTCTGGATGACCACCCACGCCACAGCAGAAGCCGCCACCAAACTTATCGGCCAAAACAGTTCGAGAAAAGTACGGTATGGTGAAAACAGTGCCAAGACAGTCAGCAGAACACTGGCGCATTGCAAGGCACGCAAAACCCCCAGCCACGATTCTCGTCGAATGTTTTCGAACAGGTGCCACACAATCAGTACTGTCGAGGTGAAGTACATGGCCAGGGCCAACATGCGGGCTCGCATGAGCGGATCTGATTTCAGATCGAAACCAAAAATTGAATGATCCCACCCCTCCGACAGGGCCACCAATCGAAGACTGGCGAACAACCAAAAGCCGTAACTGACAAACAGGGCACTGCGGGTCATGAACGCCGCCACCGCCACCATGCCGATCATGAGATAAAGAACGCCCTCAAGAAAACTTTGTCGGCGCTCTGAAATCAAAATGGCTTTGTTAAGGTCTGCTGATGTCTGCAAGCCGATTTCCAGGCTGGCAGGCCCGATAAACTTGAACTGGCAAAGCACGCCCTGCAAACTGACTGAATTGTCCAGATTCGCAGACACCACACGCCCCAGGTTGGTGTTCAGCTGTACTTCTTGCAGTGAACCGTTTTCGTAGTCAAGCCAGCAGGTGGACTGTACCAAATGCCTTGATCGAAAAAATATTTGCTCGTACTGGCTTGCCATGCTGGTTTGCAAATCTGTGTAAATCCAGAATGGACTCTCCTTCAGGTGGGTACGCAACACGGGCTGCTCGGGTTCACTTTTTAGTTGATCGACCACCCGGAACAAACTGCCTTCTACCTCCTCCTCGGCAAGACTTGAAAATACCAACGGCACTTCATGGGGGCTATTCTCATTGAGCACCGACAAATTGACAAAAGACACCAGCAGAAAAAAACTCAGTAAAACCACCGACAGAACAGGTACCCAAGGCGTTCTCTGGAATGACGCTGCGACAGCAATAGGCATGGATATCATCCAATGGAGCGCAATTGACTTTGCGTTTCCAGTTGCAAGGTACGCATCTGAATGTTCTGTAACAAATCAGGATGTGAACTTGAGAAATAAATAGAGTGAAGTGGATTTGCACTGAGCAACCATCGTGCCTCGATTTGAAATACATCAAACCAGAGAATTCGATGAGGAATCATGCCGATGTGTTTCATCTCTACAAATTCATCAGGTTGCAACACATCATCAAGTTCAAACCGGCGGTATTGCCTGTCAACGGGGTAGCGCACGCAGAGAAAACATCGATCCACCAGGTTTGCCCTGCTGTACCAGTATGCCGCCTTGATCAGCATCAACCGCAGCGCCAATCCGTTGGAACGTGCAGGTATGGCCAGTCTGGATACTTCAGCAATTCGCCCGGCTCTCAAGGCCTTGGGCAAAGCATACGATTCTTCAAGACGAAGCTGCTGTTGATTGGCAATTTGAATACGCACAGTACCAATGCAACTTCCGTCCAGCTTTGAGAAAGCCAACAGCACAGCAGAGTCGGGATGTCGATCATCGCCATCCGGTACGGCCAACTTTTCGCCGAGCAACGGCAAGTGTTTTCCATACGCTAGTTGTCGGGCTTTGGCAGCCAGTTCCAGTTCGCGCTCAGTTGTCGCAATCGCGATCCAGAATGGCAACAGTTGCGAGCTTGAATCGAACAGAAAGTTGACTGCTGAAAGAGTGGCCATGGTGTTCTCCGAAGTATGGATTCACCTTAAATATTCCACATCCAATTTGCGTCCCCCCGATCGGGTTAAAGCTCCGGTCACTCCCTATCACCCTTAGGGCCTATGAATAATCAGTATTCGGAATATCAATACAAGGTTTATTGAGTGTGAGAGAATCTTGAAAAACACAATAAATTCAGGAGATAGCGCAGAATGAAAAAGAAAGAATTCGACTTGATCGTCTTCGGGGCGACCAGCTTTGTTGGTCAAATTTTGGTGCAATATTTGTGGAAACGCCATGGATTGAATGGCGAGATCAAATGGGCTATTGCCGGGCGTGATGCCGACAAGCTGGCCGTGCTGAAAAATCGCTTGGGTGAGCAGGCCCGGGAACTCCCCACCATTTTGGCCAACGCCAGCAAAGAAGCCGATTTGCAAAACCTGTGTTCAAAAACCAAAGTGGTGGTTTCAACGGTGGGGCCTTACGCCCTGTATGGTTCGGGCCTTGTGAAAGTATGTGCTGAAACCGGCACCGACTACTGCGACCTGACCGGCGAAGTGCAATGGATTGCACGGATGATTGAAGCCTATGAGGACACCGCCAAGCAAAGTGGTGCACGTATTGTGCATTGCTGTGGATTCGACTCCATACCCTCTGATCTTGGCGTTCTGTTTTTACAAAAAGCCGCCAGTGTTCAGTACGGTGAACCTTGCCAACAAATCCGCATGCGGGTTAGAAAATTGAAAGGCGAATTTTCAGGCGGCACCGTGGCCAGCATGATCAACGTGACGCGCGAGGTTGCAGCAGACCGCTCACTGGCCAAGAAATTGGCCAACCCGTATTTGATATCCCCTGCCCGCCTGGCCGCTCGCCAACCCAATGTCAGTTTCGCAGAATTCGACCCAGTGGCTAAAAGCTGGCTAGCCCCATTTGTCATGGCCGGTATCAACACCCGTGTAGTGCATCGAAGCAATGCCCTGCAAAACTACGGATACGGAAAAGAATTCAAGTACGACGAAGCCATGATGACCGGCAACGGATTCAAAGGTCGAATGACTGCGATGGGATTGGCCAGCGGTATGGCCGGGTTTTTGATTGGTGCTGCACTGCCGCCCACACGCTGGGCCCTTGAAAAATTCGTGGTACCCAAACCAGGCGAAGGCCCTAGTGAAACGTCTCAACAGCGCGGCTCTTATGATTTGCGCTTTTATGGCACCACTAGCAAAGGCAATACTCTGACGGCCAAAGTAACTGGCGATATGGATCCGGGTTATGGTTCAACCGGGAAAATGCTGGGAGAGGCCGCAGTGTGCCTGGCTTTGGACATTCAAAAACACGCTGGCGGATTCTGGACCCCTGCTTCCCTCATGGGTGAGCAGTTAATAAGCCGCTTGCAACAGCACGCGGGGCTTGCTTTCGAGTTGTTACAGGACTAACGCAATCACCGCGCTTCAAACCGGGCCAGCAAACGTCCAAGCTGGTCATACAATTCCATACGCTGACCCAGAATATTCCAGCTTTTAACCTGGGTCAGCGTTTCAATCAGTTCAGCGTCCACATTGCCGGGGCTTAAGCAGGCCATCCGTGTGGCAGCCACCATGTTCAACTGAACAAAACGCCCATCCATTGAATACGAACCAAGTAACTGGTTACAACCCCCAGAGCCGCTTAAACGGCTGTTATCGGTATGCAACATCAGACCTGGAGCACGCCCTGTCTCCGGCAACACCACCGGCTTGCCTTTCAGTTGAACCAAGGTCCAGAACTGATCTTTCAAACTTGCAGAGTACAGACGTGGAGCACAATCGCCCTTTGCAATGTTCTCAAACCGAAGGGGGTGCAAACTCGACGTGCTGTTCTGCCCTTCCATGGGCGGCGCTGGCTTGATATGCGCATAAACCGTTGCAAGCAGGGCTTGCCCAGGTTCAGCGCGAAGTCGCAGATACGCATTCTCCAGCTTTGCATTGTCACCCATGGTCACTACCGGCAAGTCCAAGCCACTTGCACATTCTGTAAAACGGCCGGAATCTGCAAAATAGCGATAAAGCCCATTGAGTGGAAACAACTTCAAGTCCAGCGTTTCCGCTGAGGGGGTGCGGTTCAGGCTGTAATTGAGTGTTGAGAAAATGCTGCGCGCTTCCAGATCCAGCATTTCAAGTGAATCAGCGGACTTCACCCGGAAATAACGCTGCTCAGAATTTTGCCCCTGCATGACAACGATATTGCCGTAATGCGACATCACCCAACGCCCTAGATCGTTGGCTTGATTGGGCGAAGCCTGCCCCACATAAAGCTGGCGGGAAAAGAAAGTACCATCAACTTGCAAGGTAATACTGGTTTGAATGCCCTCACAACTGGCGCAAGGCAAAGTGCCAGAAAATGTGGCAGGTAACTGGGGCAATGGAACTGGCACAGCCTCGGTGGCATTGACAGATTCGGGATGCCAAAAAACAAAAGCCATCAATGCTCCCACACAGAGTTTCTCGAACATGGGAATCTACTCCAGCAAATTTGTTGATTTTTAATTATTACATCCAAACTTTTCTACTCAAAGTACAAGCTTCATCTCTTGAGGAGTTTGTCGCATGCATTCTGAAACCCGGGTTTTTTGGTCGCTCTGCATTGTTCTGCCGTTAGTTTTTGGATGCACAGGTGAAGAACCCACAACATTGCCAGCAGCACGCACAAACCCATCATCATTCGAACAGAACAGCCCTTGCTTTAACAACGCATGCGCCAGTTTGCAGGAATTATTGACAGTCCCAGATGCGGAGAACATGATTTTTTCAGCCGACGGTCGCCTGTTTGTGTCTGGCGGACAGTCTGTTATTGAAGTGCTGAAAAACGGCGATGATTTCGCAGCGCAAACTATTTCAAGCGGCGTATGCAATTTCACTGGTTTGGCGATCGCCAGAAATACCCTTTATGCCAATTGCGGGGACGGCACGCTTTGGGCGGGCGCATTGAACCAAACGCCAGTCACAATATCGCCTGTCTTCAACTATGAAGGCATGGCATTGGCCAACGGATTAACCAGCAGTGCGGACGGCCAAACTTTGTATGCCGTGGATGGGCCCATTGCGACCAGTTCTCTGCCTTCGCCAAAAATTGTGAAGCTAAAAATTGCAGCCAGCAACCCACTTCAAATTGAAAATCAAACCACCTGGCTAGACCTGGCAGGTCGCTTTCCAAACGGCATTCAACGCAGGGGTAATCTGCTTTACTTCACCGATTCAGAAATTCCAAACCTGGGCCGTTTGAATGTGGTGCCCATTCAAAACGACGGATCTGCTGGGATGCCTTTGGTTTTGGCTACGCTGCAAAGTCTTCCTGACGATTTCTCAATTCTCCCCGATGGTTTTGCTGTCACTTACTTTTTAACGGGACAAGTCATCAAACTCAACTTTCTCGGCGAGCAAACAGATGGCTTCAACCCACTCACCTTTTCAACAGGCACCTCACAGGTTATGCAAGGCAGGCCACCACTTTTCTCCAGTACCGATTTGCTGGTGACCGAGAAAGGAATTCTGGGCGAGCAAAGCAGCCCGATCGGTAACAAACTGACGTTGGTGCGAAAGACAAATATCAACTAAGTACCGCACCACCATAGAACTGCAAAAAGCACTTGTATTGATAATAATTATCATTTACGATGAATTCTCATTTGAATAAATCGGGAGTTCTTCATGCAGCAGGAAAACTGTACAGCTCAACTGGGTCAATGGCTGGCAGGCAGCGAAAACGGTTCAGTCTATTATTGCCAGGAAACAGAGGTAGTATCGCTCTGCCTTCACTACATGACCATGCGTTTTGAAGCCACCGCCTTTCGGGATTTGCTGGGCATGATGGGCTTTGCACAAGCCGAAATTCAACGGATCAAACAAGCTTTGGAACACCCCACCTTGCAAAGCCAAAACCGGCGGCATGCAGGTGGTGCGCTTCATTGATTCATGAAGGAAATTGCCCCATGAAAGTCGAAGCCTACATGAATAAATCGATGGACACTTTGCTGATTGAAAACGACGCACTGTGCCGGCAACTGGCCAAACTGCAAGAGCGCGCCAGTGAGTTGATTCAAAAACGATCGGCCGAAGTGGAACAATTAAGCACGGTGGTGGAGTACCTGAGTGCAGAACTACATGACCGTGAAGCGATGATTCTTTTTTTGCGGGCAAAGCTTCAGGAGTTCAGGAAAATCACTGAACTCCAGTAAATCAACCCTGATCAATTGGTTTGAAGGTAACCAAAATCAAACTTGTGCGTGTCATCGTCAACACGCACAGTCACAGTGATGTCTTGCGCGCTGCTGGCCGATAGCTTTTTGGCCACGATAATTTCACCTTGTGTTTGCTCACCAGGTCGCACTACTTTCGGCTTTAAGCTGTACTTCTGAATTCGATCAAAGTCTGCAAAGGCCTGTTGCACATCAAGCCTGTCATTGAAATCGGTTTGAAACAAAAAGCCACTTCCGTGAAAACCTCGATAAAACTGAGGGTGATAAAACGGGCTGTAGAAAATTGGCGCCCTGAAACCGTAGTAAGAAAGCCGATTCTGAACATCTTGAATTTGTGCTTCATAACTAACCACAGTGGCTGGTTGACCATTGAATGTCACGGTGATGTTCTCTGTCGAAAACTCGACGGGAAACTTGCCTTTATTCACGAATGTCACGTTGAACCGCGGGTTATCGAATTGACGCATCGAGTTGTACACGGAACCAACCTGTACGGTGTGTTTTTTACTTGAGCTCAAAGACTCAAAACCCTGGTTTTGAACGGGCACCTGATTCTCGGCAACCACGGGCCGAACGCTGTACATGGAAGCACATGCACTCAAAAGCAAGGAAGCCCCTAGAACCACACCTGTTGACACGCTGAACATACGCATTTGAATCACCTTTTGCTGCTGGAGTTACTGCAAGAACCACTGCCTGATAAGGCCTGTTCATTTTATCCATATTGCATAGACCGTGATAGACATTCTTGGTTCACAGCTTGCGAGCTGGCATAGTTTCTGCATTGCAACATGCATACACGCAGTTTTGGAGACCAAAGCCGGAAATCGAGACTGTGTGGGAGGGCCAAGTGCACCTTTTGAGTGCGCGAGGTTTTCATTTGCAGCAAAAACGGGCAAAGGCGCTCACCATTTGAATGAATCCAGAGGTTCGTTCAGAAGGTGAGCGCTTTTTATTTTGATTTCAAAAAAGAGCCATTCGTTATGAACGACCATGCCAAACTGAATCTGTTTTCTTTTGCGGGAAAAATGAAAATCCTGCACATGAGCTGGATCGCATTTTTCATTACTTTCTTTGTGTGGTTCAACCATGCCCCCATGCTGGGTGCGATCGCAGAATCACTGAGCTTAAGTAAGGAACAGGTCAAAACACTGTTAATTTTGAACGTGGCGCTGACCATTCCGGCACGAATACTGATCGGCATGCTGACTGACAAATTTGGTCCCCGCCTTGTATACGCGGTACTGCTGTTTGTCTCGGCCATTCCCTGCTTCATGTTCGCGTTCTCAACCGACTTTGCGCAGGCCGCCATCTCCCGCTTTTTATTGGGCTTTATCGGTGCCGGGTTCGTGATTGGCATTCGCATGGTCAGTGAATGGTTTCCTGCGCACCAGTTGGGTACGGCTGAAGGCATTTACGGCGGTTGGGGTAACTTCGGCTCGGCAGGCGCTGCCATGTTGCTACCTACCCTCGCGCTAATATTTGGCGGTCCCGATGGCTGGCGCTATTCAATTGCGCTGACCGGCCTGATCTGCCTGGTGTTCAGTTTCGTGTGGTATTTCAATGTCAGCGATACACCGAAAGGCTCTACCTACTTCAAGCCCAAGAAAAGCGGTGGCATGGAAGTGACCAGCGTCAGCGACTTCTATTTCATGCTGTTGATGAAGTTGCCCATGTACGCAGCACTGGCCTTGTTAACCTGGAAGTTGTCGCCAGAAGGTGTCAGCATGTTGAGCAGCGCTGCCGCCAATTCCATTTACGGCTTTCTGTTACTGATACTTGTGTACGACTGCTATGGTGCCTACAAGGTGAACAGTGATATTTTCAAAGTCCCGGTCCCTGAATTGCACCGCTACAAATTCAAACAAGTGGCAGTGTTGAATGTGTTGTACTTTGCAACCTTTGGTTCTGAATTGGCCGTGGTATCGATGCTGCCACTGTTTTACTCTGAAACATTTTCGCTGAGCCCGGTGTATGCCGGCCTTGTAGCCTCGATGTACGCTTTCATGAACTTGATGTCGCGGCCCGGTGGCGGCTGGATCAGCGACAAGTTCGGTCGCAAACGCACCTTGCTTATTCTCACCGCTGGCCTTGCCGTGGGTTACGCATTGATGGGCTTGACTGAATCAAGCTGGCCCCTGTGGCTGGCCGTAATCACCACCATGGCCTGTTCATTTTTCGTGCAGGCTGGTGAAGGTGCCGTGTTTGCAGCCGTACCATTGATCAAGCGGCGCCTGACTGGTCAAATTGCGGGCATGACTGGCGCTTACGGCAATGTAGGTGCAGTGGTTTACCTCACGGTGTTGTCGTTTGTCAGCTATCAGGCTTTCTTCTTCGTGATTGCTTTAACTGCTGTGGTGGGTTTTATTACACTGCTGTTCATGGAAGAACCACAAGGCCACATGGCTGAGGTAAAAGCAGACGGTACGGTTGAACTGATCCGCGTGGGGTGAATAAAAGCAATATGAGCAGCACACTGCAAGTTCGTTTTGGGGGTTATTCCATCGCAGGGCAAAAGCCTGTGAATCAGGATGCCTTTGCCGCCTGGTGTGGGCAAGCCGAATCGAACTTGCTCAAAGGCGCCGCGGCCGCCATTGCAGATGGGGTTAGCAGTTGCGCGGATTCTCATGTGGCCAGCCAAACTGCAGTGACCAGTTTTCTAGAGGACTATTCTTCCACGCCCTACACCTGGAGCGTTCACAAATCGGCTCGGCAAATTATTTCTGGCTTGAACGCCTGGATTTATCAGCAAAACACCAACCGTGCCAGCCACAACGACAGCCTGTTGACCACGTTCAGCGCTGTGGTGTTGAAGTCCATCACGTTACACTGTTTTCATGTGGGCGATTCACGGGTTTATCACGTGCGTGGCGATGCAATAGAGCGCCTCACCCAAGACCATGTGCGTACCGAGTGCGGGCAGGAATATTTGTCGCGCGCACTGGGCGCAGACCGGCATCTGGAACTGGACTACAGCACCCATGAATTGCAGGTGGGTGACTTGGTAGTGCTGAGTACCGATGGGGTTCACGGCGTGCTGAAGCGCCCGGAAATACTTGGCTTGATTGCGGAACATGGCACGAGCGATTTGGAACGACTTGCCCAAAACATGGTGCAAGCGGCCTTGAATGCTGGCAGCGACGACAACCTGACTGTGTTGTTGATGGCCATCGACGCCCTGCCCCATGAAACGCTAGATGAGGTGCACCGCAAGTTGACACAATTGCCCATACCGCCAGTGCTTCAGGTGGGCAACAAAATAGACGGTTATGAGGTGCAAGAAATTATTTTCAGCGGCACCCGCAGCCACATGTATCGCGTGCGCGACATGGAAACCGGCGAACAATTCACGCTGAAAGCCCCTTCCTTGAACTTCGCTGAAGATGCCATGTACTTGAGCGGATTTGTTCGCGAAGAATGGGTGGGGCAAAGCGTTCAACATGTGAACGTGATGCGCACGCATGTACCGAAACGGCCCAAGCAGTTTCTGTATTACCTGGGCGAGTACATCGAAGGCATCAACTTGCGTGAATGGATGTACGACAACCCCAAGCCCGGTATGGATGCGGTGCGGCGCATTGTAAAGCAAGTGGTGGCAGGGCTGCGGGCATTTCAGCGCGCCGACATGGTGCACCAGGACATCAAGCCCGAGAACATCATGATTGATTCACAAGGGTGTGTGAAAATTCTGGACTTCGGCACAGTGTTGATTGCGGGTGCCGATGAACTGATTTCACCCTTGGACAAATCGGTGCCACAAGGCAGTGTGAATTATGTGGCTCCCGAATACCTGATGGGTGAAGTGGGTACTTTCAAATCCGATTTGTTTTCACTGGCCGTGGTGGTCTATGAAATGCTGACGGGCCACTTGCCGTTTGCAGAGAAAACCGTGAAGCAAGTTGAACTGAAAAGCTATGGCGACATGCGCTACATTCCCGCCAACCACCCGCGTCGTGATTTGCCCCTGTGGGTGGAAGCCTGCCTTCGCAAAGCGCTTCAACCCAACCCGCGTTACCGCTATGATGCGCTGAGCGAATTTCTGCAAGACCTGACTGTACCCAACACCAAGCTGGAAGCCAGCGTGGCCAAGCAACCCCTGATTGAAAAAAACCCGGTGTTGCTGTGGCAAGTGCTGGCGGCAATTTTGCTGGTGCTGAATTTGATGCAGCTGCTTTTCAAATAAACCCCGGCGTCTCAGAATTGTCCGATCAGCAAACCTGCCCCGGCGATTGACAAGGCAGCGCCAGCCACGCGGCGCGTCTTGTGCTTCAGACTGATTGCCAAGCCTACAATTATCATCACACCGCCCAATACGGCGAGAGACATAAGCGAGTGGTAAATACTTGTGACGTGGTGCAGCAAGGCAAAAGCCATGCTGTTGTGCTCATGGTGACCTGGGTGGGCCAGCGTACCAGGCGCAAAAGAGGCTGTAGCAGCAAACAACAAAATGGATTGAATCAATTTCATACTGTGGAGTCCTTTCCCTGTGAATGATTTTTTTAGACAACAGCCACTGCAGGGGGCAGTGCTTTGACCTGCAACATGCCCTCTTTCACAATGAAAGAAATAATGTCGTCAAGACCTTTGGCCGCTTTCAGATTAGAAAATACGAAGGGTCTGGTTCCACGCATTTTCCTGGCGTCGCGATCCATTACCTCCAGTGACGCGCCCACCATGGGCGCCAGATCAATTTTGTTGATCACCAACAAATCAGATTTCGTGATACCCGGACCACCCTTGCGCGGGATTTTATCGCCCGCAGATACATCGATGACGTACAGGGTCAGGTCGCTTAGTTCAGGGCTGAATGTTGCGCTTAAGTTGTCGCCACCACTTTCAACAAACACCACATCCAGAAGGCCGTGGCGTTCAATCAGCTCATCCACGGCAGCCAGATTCATTGAGGCATCTTCGCGAATTGCTGTGTGCGGGCAGCCGCCGGTCTCCACGCCAATGATCCTGTCTGCTGTCAAGGCCTGATGCTCCGTCAGAAACTTGGCGTCTTCCTTGGTGTAAATATCGTTGGTCACCACCGCAATGTCGTAGTGATCGCGCATGGCGTAGCACAGCGATTTCAACAAGGCAGTTTTGCCGGATCCAACCGGACCACCGATGCCCACTCTCAGGGTTTGTTTGGTGTGTGTCATTAATTTGTCCTCATGATCGAAACAGTCGGGAATATTGGGTCTCATGCAGCGCACTGGCCAAGGCCAAGCCGGGCAGGCAACTGCCAAGTTGATCATCATTCACTTGGCTGGAGAGAAGTACTGCATCTGGCAACACGGGTTGCAACTTTGCCACCAAGGCTTGCGCCTGCGTTTGACCCAACGGCACCAGCTTGGTGGCTGCAGCCACCTGGTTTTCAAGCCATGCCCACGCAAACCCAAGGCAGGCGCCTTCCTGGGAGATATGCCACTGAGCGCAGGCCACAGCGAACAGCGTGACAAAGCTAGCTGGCTCGCGTTTGGCGAACAAGGGGTCAACGCCGAGAGTAGGCAACAAACGCTGCAGCGCCTCTCCCATGGCCAAGTCGGTCAGGCGGAGCTCCCGGGTTTCCCGGCATGCAATCAAAAAATCATTCCAGTGCGCAAGCAGCGCAAGATCATTGCGATTCAAAGCCTGCATGCTGCGGGCCAACAGCGGTAAATCCACCCGCGCCAGGTTGAACAACAGTTGGCACTCCAGCCAGTCGTGAACTTGATCTGGCGACTGCACCCACCCGGCGTCAATGGCGTACTCCATTCCTTGTGAAAAGGAATAGGCTCCCACTGGTAAACTGACACTGCACAAGTGCATCAGCTTCACCAGTTCTATGGGTTTTAATTCGATTGCGTTAATGGTCATGGTGATGATCGTGGTGATGTTGGGCCGCCGCTTTTGTATAAGCGCCGCTTTCCGGAACAAACACGGCCAGTTGCGCATGCACTGTTAGGCCCAATTGCGCCAACATGTCACCCAGCACATGATCTGGTTTGATGCGTAACCACAATTCGCCGACCTGCACTTTCACGTGCCGGTTGCCCAGGTGATAACACGCGCGCGCGAAAGTTGACCAATCGGTGCATTGCGCCATCATGACCTCTTCTATCGCACCTTCTATGCGAACGATCTTGCCACACTGGCTTTTCAGGTATTCACCCACTTCAAGCGGGCGGCCGCGTTCGAGAAACAGACGAACCTCCAACCCCTCGACGCTTTGCAGGCGCAGTCTTCCGCGCTCGCGTTGCTCGTGGCTTAACACCACAGTGGCATTCACATGGGCATGGCAATGCGTACCCAATCGCTCAAAAATATCCAACATGGCCGGGCTCCTTAAAACAGGCTGTAGAGTTGAGCCAAGGGCAATACCCTGGCGGGTTCACAAGTCAGCAGCTCTCCATCGGCCCGCACCTCATAGGTTTGGGGATCGACAGTGACAACCGGCAACCAGTTGTTGTGCACCATGTCGTGCTTGCTAATGTTGCGTGTGTTTTTACAGGCCACCAAAGTACGATGGATGCCCAGACTCTCTGCCAGTTTGTTGTCGATCGCCGCCTGCGAAGTGAAGGTGACTGAAGTTTTCGCAGCAGCCAGACCCTGCGCGCCAAACATGGGACGATAGTGCACTGGTTGAGGTGTTGGAATAGAGGCGTTTGGGTCGCCCATTGGGGCAGCTGCAATCATGCCGCCCTTGATGATCATGGCTGGCTTCACGGCAAAAAATGCCGGCTTCCACAATACCAAATCAGCCAATTTGCCGGTTTCAATCGATCCGACTTCATGCGAGATGCCGTGGGCAATAGCCGGGTTTATGGTGTATTTCGCGATGTATCTTTTGGCGCGAAAATTGTCGGCACCCAAACTTTCATCTTCCGCCAGCAACCCAAATTGCGTTTTCATTTTATGGGCTGTTTGCCAAGTACGCGTGATCACCTCGCCCACACGACCCATGGCTTGAGAGTCGGAAGAAATCATTGAGAACGCGCCACGATCATGAAAAATATCCTCGGCTGCGATTGTTTCCTTGCGAATGCGTGAATCGGCAAATGCCACGTCTTCGGGAATGTTCGAGTCCAGGTGGTGGCACACCATCAGCATGTCTAGGTGTTCATCCACGGTATTAACAGTGAATGGCCGTGTCGGGTTTGTGGAGGATGGCAACACATTGGACTGGCCACAGGCCTTGATGATATCGGGCGCATGCCCGCCGCCTGCGCCCTCGGTGTGGTAGGTGTGAATGACCCGGCCTTTAAAGGCGGCAATGGTGTCGTCAACAAATCCCGATTCATTCAAGGTATCGGTATGAATGGCTACCTGCACATCGTATTTTTCGGCTACGCCAAGGCAGGTGTCTATCGAGGCAGGGGTGGTGCCCCAATCCTCATGAAGCTTCAAGCCACAGGCACCCGCTTCAATCTGTTCTTCAAGCGCAAGGGGCTGGCTGGCATTGCCCTTGCCCAGAAAACCCAAATTCATGGGCATGCAATCGGTTGCTTGCATCATTTTCGCCAGGTACCACGGGCCTGGTGTGCAGGTGGTGGCATTGGTACCGGTTGCAGGGCCGGTGCCGCCACCAATCATGGTGGTAACGCCACTCATCAACGCTTCTTCAATTTGCTGTGGGCAAATGAAGTGGATATGTGCGTCAATGCCCCCAGCAGTCAGAATGCAACCTTCCCCAGCAATGACTTCAGTGCCCGGGCCAATCAGAATGTCGACACCTTGTTGTACATCTGGGTTGCCCGCTTTGCCCACCCTGAAAATGCGACCATTTTTAATGCCCACATCTGCCTTCACGATACCCCAATGATCCAGCACCAGCGCATTGGTGATGACCAAATCTACGGAAAGGGTACACGACACCTGGCTTTGCCCCATGCCGTCGCGTATCACTTTGCCACCCCCGAATTTCACTTCATCGCCATACACTGTGAAGTCTCTTTCCACTTCGATCCACAGGGCGGTGTCCCCCAAACGAACGCGATCGCCGGTGGTCGGGCCAAACATCTGTGCATAGGCGGCGCGGTCAATTGTTGTCATCCAGCGCTCCCATCACTTCTCCACGAAAACCATAGACATGGCGGCGGCCCGCGTAAGCCACCAATTCCACCTCGCGCCCCTGCCCCGGCTCAAACCGCACCGCAGTGCCCGATGCAACGTTCAACCGAAAACCCAAGGTCCGTTTACGATCAAACCGCAATGCGGGATTGACTTCAAAAAAATGGTAGTGCGAACCCACCTGCACAGGTCGGTCACCCGTGTTTTCGACACGAAGGCTGCGGGTCTCCAAACCTGCATTCAATTCAATGACACCTGCTGCCACCTTTATTTCTCCTGGAATCATCATGGGGCTCCAATCAAACAATCGGGTTGTGAACAGTGACCAGTTTGGTGCCGTCCGGAAAAGTGGCTTCCACCTGCACTTCCTGAACCAGATCAGCCACACCGGGCATTACCAAATCCGTGGTTAATAAAGTACGTCCGTAACTCATTAACTCCGCCACGGTTCGCCCATCGCGCGCACCTTCAATTATTTCCATAGTGATGTAAGCCACAGCCTCGGGATAATTCAAGCGCAGGCCTCTGTTCAGGCGTCGTTCAGCCAGCAAGGCCGCAGTGAATATCATCAATTTGTCTTTTTCGCGGGGCAATAATTCCATGGGTTTCCTCTCTTGATTCTGTTTTCTCAGGTTCGCCAAACTCCGGGGGCACATGCAGGCCGGTTCAGCAAAACTGGGCGCAGTAACCTCCAGCATTCTGTGAAGGTTTGCCGTGCGCGGTTGCTGCAAAAGCCCAGGAAACGTACCACCACAAACTTTCCTACCACAGTGATTGCAGACAGATCGCCTTCAAGGGTGCTGCTGCATTGCACCTGCAAAGCGCTTTCCAGTTCTTCATCCAGTGCAGTATCAAAAGGCCCGGCAATCATCAAACCGCACACGGGCTTGCTTTGAAAACCCGCCATCGCAGCGTAGGAGTTTTGGCTTTGGCGATCCAGCAGCATGCGCTCACGCAGCACCAAACGGCCGTCAAGATGAACCTGCATAGTCTGCTGCAAACTGCCAGCGCCAAATACCTGCCCGCACGCCGGGAGCCCCAGTGAAATAACATCCCAGGCAATGCATCTGGAATTTGCATGAAGATTGAAATGTGTGTTCAGAATTGCCTGGGCGTCCGGGTATACGATCGTTTCCTGGGGAAGCCATTCCACACTTGAGCCCTGCGCCACTTCAAGTTGATTGTGCAAATATTGTGCCGTGCGGTCTGTGCGCGCGCGGTACACTCGCCCAGCACCAGGTGTGGTTATCAATACCGCCGTGTTTTCGCCTGCCTGCACATTCACTTCAAGATGGTCACCCGAGACCATTCCGCCCGGCGGGTGCAACAGATAGGCATGGGCCAGCTCTCGCCCCTCTGGATAAAACGCTTTCTGTACATACAAGGGTCCGCTGTGCGCACAATGTCTCAGTACAGTGCCGCGTTGCCCATGCTCAAACCCGAGGGTCAGGCTGGCGTGCCAGGTCGAGGGCATCAGGCGAAGGTCGAGAGGATAATTCACCGACAAGCACCTACACTGCCAAGTGCTGGGCAATCAGCTTGTCGCTGAGTTTGTCCATCGTATCGCTGGCGACCACGCGGCCTTTTTCCATTAGTCTGAATTCCATGCCCACGCGGCGAGCAAAGCCCAGCTTTTGTTCCACCAGAATGACGGTCATACCCTCTTCTTGATTCAACTTCAGAATGACATCGCCGATCTGCTTCACAATGTTGGGCTGAATCCCTTCGTTGGGTTCATCCAGAATCAATACTTTGGGCTCAAGCACCAGCGCTCGACCAATCGCAAGTTGCTGTTGCTGCCCACCTGACAAATCGCCACCCCGGCGATGAAGCATGTCGGCCAGTACAGGAAACAAATCAAAAATTTTGTCGGGAATGTTTTTCGATTTGTCCTTTCTCACAGGAAGCCCCAGGCGAAGGTTTTCCTCCACAGTCAGCATGGGAAAAATTTCACGGCCTTGTGGCACATAAGCAATACCCAA
Organism: Limnobacter sp. UBA3528; assembly: GCF_002377005.1. Classification (NCBI taxonomy): domain Bacteria; kingdom Pseudomonadati; phylum Pseudomonadota; class Betaproteobacteria; order Burkholderiales; family Burkholderiaceae; genus Limnobacter; species Limnobacter sp. UBA3528. Next base: position 30,665 of record NZ_DFOZ01000049.1, read on the forward strand.
ATAAGGACGTTTCTCGGCAGGTTGGGAATGGAGCACCGTGTCTTTCAGGCGAATTTCACCGCCTGAAACAGGTAATAAGCCCATAATGCATTTTAGCAAAGTGGTTTTTCCCACCCCATTGCGGCCCATGATGCATGTGCAGGAACCTTCCTTGATCTCCATATCGAGATTCCACAGTATCTGTGTACCGCCGTACTTCTGGTTCACGCCATTGAGATAAATCATGCGGGTTCTCCAAGGTACACTTCGATCACATCCTTGTTGTTTTGAACCTGTTCCATGGTGCCTTCGGCCAGTACACTGCCCTGATGCAACACGGTCACGGTGCGTGCAATGCTGCGCACGAATTCCATGTCATGTTCCACCACAATCACTGTATGGTCACCGGCCAGCCCATTAAGTAGTTCAGCTGTACGCTCGGTTTCTTGCGCGGTCATGCCCGCCACCGGTTCGTCAATCAACAAAACTTGCGGGTCGCTGACCAGCAACATGCCAATTTCAAGCCATTGCTTTTGCCCGTGCGACAAAGCTCCCGCCAGCATGTTTGCCTGCTGGGTCAAACCAATGGTTTGAAGAACTGAATCAATCCTGTCTCGCTGGGCAGGGGTCAACCTGGCAAACAGCGAATACCAAATACCTTTGTTGTCTTTCAATGACATCTCAAGATTATCAAGCACGCTGTGCGCTTCGAAAACCGTGGGTTTCTGGAATTTTCGGCCAATACCCAGACGCGCAATTTCAGGTTCACTTCGTTCCAGCAAATTCACGTTTTGTCCAAAATACACATTGCCCAAATCCGGTTTGGTTTTTCCTGTTATTACATCCATCAGCGTAGTTTTTCCTGCGCCGTTCGCGCCGATCAGACAACGCAATTCACCTGCCTTTACGTACAGGTTCAGATCATTCAAAGCTTTAAAACCGTCAAAAGTGACACTCAATCCCTCGACATACAAAATGACATCGTGAGAAATATCAATGTCTTCCTGCTCGGGTGCTTTTGGAAAAAACCGGGTCTGGTGTAGTACTTTTTCTCGCAGTGTGTTTAAGGCATTCATGCGTGTTTCTCCCGTTTGAATACGCCGGCCAGGCCTTTGGGGAGATAAAGGGTGACCAATACAAACATCGCCCCCAAAGCAAAAAGCCAGGCGTCGGGCATGATTGCGGTGAAACGGGTTTTTGCATAGTTCACCAACAAGGCCCCGGCGACAGCACCATACAGAGTGCCGCGCCCGCCCACCGCAACCCAAATCACGACCTCAATCGAGTTGAGCGGAGAGAACTCGCCTGGATTGATAATGCCGACCTGGGGTACGTACATCGCACCAGCCAATGCGGCAATCAGTGCCGAATAAACGAACAGCCAAACTTTGTAGTGGTCGGTGCGATACCCCAAAAACCTGACACGAGGCTCACCGTCGCGAATCGCCACAATCACTTTGCCGTACCGGCTTTTCAAGATGAAGTGACTACACACATACACAAGTGCCAACAAAAGCGCAGTGGTCACAAAGAGGCCAACCCGCGTGGTGTCCGCTTGTAAGTCGAAGCCCAGCAGGTCTTTAAAATCGGTCAAGCCATTGTTGCCTCCAAAGCCCATTTCATTCCGGAAGAACGCCAACATCAGGGCATAGGTCAGGGCCTGCGTCATGATGGACAAATACACGCCGGTAACGCGTGAACGAAATGCCAGCCAGCCAAACACAAATGCCAGCAAACCAGGTACAAACAGCGCCATCAACATGGCCACAGGAAACAAGTCCATGCCAAGCCAGTACCAGGGCAGTTCTTTCCAGTCGAGAAACACCATGAAATCGGGTAATTCAGAATTGCCGTACACACCACGGTCGCCAATTTGGCGCATCAGGTACATGCCCATGCCGTAACCACCAAGCGCAAAAAATGCTCCATGACCCAAACTGAGAATGCCGCAGTAACCCCAAATTACGTCGACCGCCAGCGCCAACATGGCGTAGCTCAGATACTTGCCCAGCAAGGTAATGGTGTAGGTGCTGACATGAAAAAAAGAATCGACCGGAATCAGCAAATTGGAGACGGCTGCGAACAGGGTAACGACCGCCAGCACCAGCACAAAGGGCAACACCGAGCTACCCGGCTTTCTACCCTTGGAAAATACTTCAGTCAGCCAGTTCATTCAGCCGCCCTCCCTTTTTGTGGAAACAAACCTTTCGGACGCTTTTGGATGAACAGTATGATGAACACCAGCACAACAATGCTGGCCAGCACGGCACCGGTGACCGGCTCAAGAAACTTGTTGGCAATACCGAGTGAAAATGCAGCCACCAGCGTACCCAGCAAATTGCCCACACCACCAAACACCACCACCATGAAAGAATCAATGATGTAGTTTTGCCCCAGATTAGGCCCCACATTGGTCAGTTGGCTAAGTGCTACGCCTGCAATACCAGCAATTCCTGATCCCAAACCGAAGGTCATTGCATCCACCCAACCCGTGCGAATACCCATGGATTTCGCCATGTTCCGATTTTGCGATACGGCGCGCACATTCAAGCCCAATGAGGTTTTTTTAAGAATCAGTTGCAAGACAAAAAATACGATAAGCGCGAACACAAAAATGTAAAGCCGGTTCAATGTAATCGACAGTTCGGGATTGATTTCCACTGAACCGCTCATCCACGATGGCTGCGAAACCTGCCGGTTCAATGGTGAAAAAACAGTGCGGACAGCTTGCTGCAGAATTAGGCTAATACCAAAAGTAGCCAGCAATGTTTCCAGGGGTCTGCCGTGCAAAAACCGGATCACGCATCGCTCAATCAATACACCAACCGAGCCTGCGACCAGGAAAGCCAGCGGGATGGAAACCCACAAGGAATAATCAACCAGATTGGGCATGACCAGTTGCACCACATAGGTGGTGTAGGCGCCCAGCATCATCATTTCGCCATGAGCCATATTGATCACACCCATCACACCAAAAGTAATGGCCAGGCCAATCGCTGCAAGCAGCAACACAGAGCCCAAACTCAAACCAAAAAAAAGTTGATCCACAACACCGTAGAAATCAGAGCGAAGCTTCATGCTGCGCAACGACTCCGCCACAGCAGCCAATAGCTTTGGATCTTGTTCATTCTGTTTGAGCTGATTCAACAGATTGCGCACCTCCGCATATTGACTGGCACCCAGCGTTTGTATCGCGTCAAGTCGAATCAACGGATCGGGGGATTGTGCGGCGCGGTTCATGGCCACAGCGGTCTCCATGACCTCCTTTACTGTGCTGTTGGTTTCTTTGAGCAGCGCTTTTTCAATGGCAAGTACGGTGTCGGGTGTTAAATCGCCCAGTAGCGACACAACTGCCTGTTCTCGTGTTGCAGCCTTGGGCGCTGCAATTTGAATTCGTGCTACGGCACCTCGAAGATATGAACGCAATCGGTTGTTCACACGTACTTTGCTTAAACCGGTTGAATCTTTATCATCAAATTCTTTCTGATTTAAAGGATTTAAATAGAACTTCACGTCGTCCTTGCGTTGCTCTATGACGACGATTCCTGATTCCTCATTGGCATACAAATCACCATTGATCATGGCTTTAAATAAAGGCACCAAACTTTCGGAACCAGTTTTCTCCAACTGTTCGAGAATGGGCAAAGCCTCCGACAAGTTTGCACGCGCCAACTCTGCCAGTAATGCCTCCACCGATTTGCTTTGAACATCCTCAGTACTGCCTGGAGTCGTGCCTTGTGCAAACGCTGCACCATGGATGAAGCACCAGCAACAAATGATATGTATGACAAATTTCACGGGAATATCCTGCATTCAAGGTGGCAGAACAAGCTCGGACAACAAGGGCCGAGCTTGCGCCTAAGAGCTTAGTAGTTTTGCCCGGAACACTTCTTCGTTTTGGTGTTGTAGTTGCCGCAGTTGATTGGTGCTGTCCAGTCAGCGGTCAAGTCTTTGGAACCTGGCAGGAAATCAGACCACGCATCGCCTTCAACCAAGCCTTTGGTTTCCCACACTACTTCAAACTGTCCGTTGTCCTGAATCTCGCCAATCAGCACGGGTTTGCTCAGGTGGTGGTTTTTCCCCATCACGGCCATGCCACCAGTCAAGTTCTTGGCCTTCTGACCAATCATGGCTGCGCTTACCTTGGCCACCTCCGTAGTGCCTGCTTTTTGTACCGCCTGTGTCCACATTTTGAAACCGATGTAAGTGGCTTCCATGGGGTCGTTGGTCACCCGCTTGGGGCCAGCGAATTTTTTCCATTGTTTGATGAAGGCATCGTTCTCCGGGCTCTTGACGCTCTGGAAATAATTCCACGCGGCCAGGTGACCCACCAGTGGTTTGGTGTCTATGCCGGAAAGTTCTTCTTCACCCACAGAGAAGGCGACAACAGGAATGTCTTCTGATGAAATGCCTTGGTTGCCCAGCTCCTTGTAGAAAGGCACGTTGGCATCGCCATTGATGGTAGACACCACTGCCGTTTTCTTGCCCGCACTGCCAAATTTTTTGATGTCTGAGACAATAGACTGCCAATCGGAATGACCAAATGGCGTGTAGTTGATCATGATGTCTTTTT